>CAVGNO010000067.1:0-439 GCA_963630475.1 Blautia faecis
GAATATAATACGGCTCACACAGTCGGTATTTCACATGATAAAAAAATCTTGTTTAGATATGCCCCCACTTAATCAAGACGCGTGGTTGCGTTGCATTACACCGTCCGAATTCCGCGCGCCGCACGCCAACTACCCATATAATCGTCTCTCCTGCACACACAATCGGATAATTCATGCGCGCATCGCCATAGATTCGCGCGCGATTGAAAAGCTTCTTCACGCTACTGTGCTTACCACCCAGGCCAAATGGTTGCATTGCATCGCATTCCTGCCAACTGCGCACAATCAACTCATCCGGCATCGCATCTAACGCAAATTCCTCGCGAGACGCATCCGACTCCAATCCACCCGGATTATCGGCTTCCTGCGCATACAGCGTGACGCCATTAGGCAATTCAAGTTTTGACTCTTCGCGCCAGCGCCAAGTAACCATGTAATG
>CAVGNO010000067.1:449-10890 GCA_963630475.1 Blautia faecis
GTGCTCCTCCCGCGCAACCGTCACACCATCATAGCTGATCGCAAGCAGCTTCCCGCCCCCAAGTGGCACTCTCACAATTCCGCCGACATAATTACTAATACACTGACGGATGCGCTCAATTGTCGCCCCACTCGGCGAAAGATCGAGCTCAAAACGCCGCCGCAATACACGCGGCAATAACGCTGCTGGCATCTTCTGCCAATCCGTCAAGCTATGCAGTTCGTAACGCTCCGCCGCATCCTCGATAAATTCCGCATCATACCCAGTCACGCGCAATGACTGAAAGAATGCCGCGTCAGTGCCGAAAATCCTGCGAATCATCGGCAATAACTCGTTGCGAATCTGATTGCGCCGACAGAAATTCTCGCCATTCGTCTTATCGATGCGCCAATCAGTAATGCCATGACTACGCAGATACTCCTCAAGCTCGCTCTTACGGCATCGCAATAGCGGACGGCATAGCTTTAGCTTCCTGCCAATCATCCGCACCGGCCGCATCCCGACTAATCCCGAGAGATTTGCGCCGCGCCCGAGACGCAGAAACAACTCCTCCAACGTGTCGTCCGCATGATGCGCAAGAAATATCGGCATCTTCTCTGCGTCACATAGCTCATTCCACGCCGCAAGCCGCAAGCGCCGCGCCGCACTCTCCGTGCTCTCGCCACGCTCCTGCGCGCCCAGCACATCCAGATCGCGCTGGATAAACGGAATGCCGCGCACTGCACAGAATTCGCGACACCACGCCGCGTCATCATCCGCATCCTCGCCGCGCAAATGATGATGAAAATGCACCGCATGCACACACCATCCCGCATTGTGCAGCAACAGCAGTAGCGCAGTGCTGTCCGCGCCGCCGGAAAAACCAACCCAGCACGGCTGCACTTCCAGCGGAAAATCCCGAATGTACTCTTCACATCGCATAAAATCGTATGATAAACCGCCCGCGCGCGCTTCCACCAGTCGCACCGTCATTCCCGGCAGTACGCTCGCCCCCCCCATCTTGGTCGCACAGTCATTTCCGGCTGTACGCTCGCTCCCATCTCGATCGCACCGTCATTCCGGCATGCGCGCTCCCCCCCATCTTGGTCGCACAGTCATTTCCGGCTGTACGCTCGCTCCCATCTCGGTCGCACAGTCATTTCCCGGCTTGGCTACTTGTTCGGCACGGCATTACGCGCGCTTCCGGCAGTACGCGCAATTCCGGCAGTACGCGCACCTTCTCCTCGGTCGCACCGTCATTTCCCGGCTTGGCTACTTGTTCTGTGCCCGGGGCGCAAGCTCCGGGTATTCATTCTCACCGCCCCCTACTAATTGCGCATTACCGCTTTTTCTGCAGTACGCGCGAACTGGCTTTGCCTTCGCGCGGCGTCTGATGGCCGCCGTATGTGCCATCCAAGCGCTGTTCGCGGACAGTCGCTTGCCCCATGCGCCCCGAGAGTTTGCGCGCATTGTCGTCATTTCCGCTGTCGAGGATCAGCTCCGGCGTCAAACAGATCGGATGATGCGCGATGCGCGCCCACGCCGCATCGTATGCCTCTTGCATCGCATTCGTCGGCGCAAAAGCATCCAGATGCAGCAAAGAGAGCGTGCGCGCTAGTTGCATCCGCGCGCTCATCTGCGTCAGCATCGCATCCAGCGTGAAACCGAAATCCGCGAGGTTGTCTCGCATATAGCCCACATAATGCGCAGGACGCGGCAACGCCATCGCAGTCTCCGGCAGCATCACCGCTTGCTGCTGGAAAATCCACAGCGGCCAGCTGTCCGCAAGCAATCCGCGCGCTTCATCGGCATGACCGCATCGCGCGATCGCCCCAGCGGCAATTGCCGTAATCTCCATGCGCTGCGCCGCATAAGTCATGCTCGGGATAGCCTCCGGCGCGCCGAACATATCCGGCAACAGCGGCTTGATGCTCACGCCATGCTGCGACGCTAATGCCAGACGCGTCATCGCCGCAAGCAGCTGCGGCTTCTCCGCATTCGCACGCTGCGCTAAAAATTGCGCTAGATGCACCGACAAGGGCAAATCCGACAGCGCGACGCCGCGCGCAAGCGATTCATCCAGCAGCCGTTTCTCGATAATTCCCAGCAGCTCCTGCAATTTTGCCGCATTATTGACTTCTGGGAAAAGCTCAAGATGCTTGAGAATGACCAGCCCAGTCAAGGAGAGAATCTCCGCTTCCTCGACGCCGCCCGGATTGACTTCCTCCAGCAACGGCGTCAATTCCGGATAGCGCAATGCCGCAATGAACTCACCCGAATGCGAATACTGCCCGATAATATGCGAAAAGAGCTGCTTGAGCTTCCCTTTGCATGCGCGCGCAGTCGCATCGCGCTCCGGTATGCACTCCGCAAATTCCGCGAATGCCAGATACGCAGCCGCGTTGCTCTTTAGCGATGCAATCCGCCGCGGCAACTCGCCTCCACGCTTGTCATCCAGCACTTCGTACTCGACGATTGCCGCGAAATCGCGCAATGACGACTTCCTGCGATTCGCGGGAAATTCATCCAGCCCAATTTCATTGCGGTCATAGTGCTTGAGCAATTTCAACAGTGACTGCGCGGCAATCCGCGCAGAATTCTTGCACTGCTGCGCGAATTTCGCATCAACACCCGGCATGCTCGCACACGCAAGCATCGTCTCGACAATTTGCGATTGCTCAAATGAGATGATGCGGCCATCCGGCCACTCCGCCACCCATTCCAGAAATGGCGATGGATATGTGCACTCTTGCGTCAGATTCTGATTGACGACACGCGCGCATTGCGCAGCGCTCTTGACTAACTCTCCCGGTGTCGCATGATCGCTGCCATAGCGCACTGGTCGCCCGCGATAAAGCGCACGGCCGCCACGCGCATCCGCATAAAAGCTGTCACACTCAAAAAGCGAGATGTTAAATGGCTTGCCCGATGCCGCCATGTCATTCCAAAGCTTCCACGCAACCCAGTTCGTGCTCTCCGAAATCAAATTGCTCACATTCGTCACCGAGAGCTGCCGCTGCGCATTGAGCAGACACCGCCCCGTCAGCTGCTCCGGCGTGAATGCAAAACTCGACCCGCGGTCAAACGCAATCCCGACCGCACTGGTCAGCAGCAGCCGCGTGCCCGCAATGCTGAAGCCCTTGAATGGCAAGACCGCCTGCACGACATCTAATTGCAATGCATCCCACTGCGCAGGCGCCGCCATCTTCGCTTTGACTATCGGCGGCAACTGCCGCTTCTCCTCCTTCGCTAAATCAATCTGCGCGGAAAGCTGACTCTTAATCGCACTGACATACTCGCTCTCGCGCTTCGGAATCAACCCGAGCAAAGTCTTCAACGCATCGCGGAAATTGTACCCCGTCGCATAATAAGTCCGCGAAGGAAATTGACCATCCGATAAAGTGATGAACAATACACGCGGAGTGTTGTCCTCCGGCGCAAGCTTCAAAATATTCTCCAGCGGCAGCTTCTTCGCTTTCAAGCCGTCGCGCAACGCAACCGCAAGACGCTCGCCCCCTGCTTCATCCAGCGCAGCACTCTGCGTGACGTCCTCAAACCACGGCATCGGCGGCATCTGCGCTAGCACGCAATATGCCGATAAAATCAAAATAACAACCAGCCAGTTCCCTTTCCACATCGTTATGTCTCCACATCTCAAAAAAAAACATCAACACGCCGTTGCCGGACATCAGACAATATCCGGCAACGGTTAAGCCAAGGAACAGGATTATGCCTTGGCAATCGCGAATGCCGCGCTCTTTTCGCCCATCTCGACCGTTGTCAGCGCGCTGTCCGCGACATCTGCGCCGGCCTCCGCAATCGAAAGCGCAAGCGTCTCATTCGCAATGTACTGCTTCTGCGCTTCGATTGCCGCAGTCAGCTCCGCATCAGCACGATACAGCACAATGATGCGATCGACGACCTCCAAGCCGGCGTCCTTGCGCAGATTCTGCAGCTTCGAGACCACTTCGCGCGCCCAGCCCTCCTGAATCAGCTCCGGCGTCAGACGCGTATCCAGCGCAACCGTAACCGCGCCTTCATTCGCAACCGTCATGCCGCCCTTCTCCGTGCGGTTGATGAGGATATCCTCCGCTCCCAGCTCCAGCGCACTGCCGTCCGCTAGCGTGATGCTAATCTTGCCCTCCGGCGTGTTGAGCGGCTTCAACTGCGCACCAGTCAGCGCAGCAATCGCTTTCGAAATTGCGCCCAGCTGCTTGCCGAATTTCGGGCCGAGACGCTTCAGATTCGGCTTCGCGGAGAGATGCACGAGCTTCTCCTCGTCCTCCTCAATCGTGATCTTCTTGACATTGAGCTCTTCGGCAATCACATCAGCCATGCTCGCCAAGTCACTGCGCACACGCGCATCCGAAGAAACTAGGATGCATTCCGCCAGCGGCTGACGCACTTTCTGCTTCGTCTGGCTCCGCAGCAGTCGTCCGAGCGACACCGCGCACATCGTGTCCGCCATCCGCGCATTGAGCGCGCTGTCCAGCAACGCACGGTCCGCTTGCGGATAATCGCACAGATGCACCGACTCCGGCATCGAATCCGTCCGCAGATTGCGGTAGATATTCTCCGTGATGAACGGAATGAACGGCGCCGCCAGCTTGCAGAATGTCAGCAGGACATAATGCAATGTCTGATACGCTTCCAGTTTGTCGTTGTCATTCGTGCTGCGCCAGAAACGGCGGCGGCTCCTGCGGATATACCAATTCGTGAGCTCTTCGATAAATCCGGTAAAGCGCGTCGCGCCCTTCTGCAAGTCGTATGCATCCAACGACTCACGCAAATCCAAAGTCGTCTGCGCAAGACGTGACAGAATCCACTTGTCGAGGACGTTGCTCGGATTCGCCGGCGGCTCGGCGACGCCATTCTTCGGCTGCCATTTGTCAATGCGCGCATAAGTCGCCAGGAAGCTGTAGGAATTCCACAGCGGCAACAGCACCGTACGCATAATCTCACGCACCGCATTTTCGGAGAAACGCAAGTCCTCCGCACGCACGACCGGGCTCGAAAGCAAGCACAACCGCAATGCGTCCGCGCCATATTGGTTGATGACCTCCATCGGATCCGGATAATTCTTCAAGCGCTTCGACATCTTATGGCCGTCTTCAGCCAGCACTAAGCCATTCACGACGACATTTTGATATGGCGGCTTGTCGAAGATAGCAGTCGAGAGCAGCATCAGCGAGTAGAACCACCCACGCGTCTGATCCAGCCCCTCCGCAATGAAGTCCGCCGGGAAGTGCTTCTCAACAAATTCTTTGTTCTCAAACGGATAATGCGACTGCGCATACGGCATCGACCCCGACTCGAACCAGCAGTCCAAGACCTCCGGCGTACGGTGATAAGTCTTGCCATCACGATGAATGACAATCTTGTCAATGAAATGCTTGTGCAGATCCGTGACTTTTTCGCCCGAAAGCGCTTCCAGCTCCGCTACCGACCCGATACAGATGATGTCATCCTTGTCTTCGTCGTTGATCCACAGCGGAATGCAGCTGCCCCAGAAACGGTTGCGCGAGATATTCCAGTCGCGCGAATCCGCCAGCCAGTTCTTGAAACGATGCGTGCCGACAAAATCCGGTACCCAGTGCGTCTTCGCGTTGTTCGCAATCAGACGCTCATGCATGTCCTCAACACGCACATACCACGCGTCAATCGCTTTGTAGATCAGCGGCGTGTCCGTGCGCTCGCAGAATGGATAGCTGTGCGTAATCGTGTCCTGCTTGACCAGCTTCCCATGCTCCTTGAGCCACTTGATGATCGTCTTGTCCGCATCCTTGCACTGCATGCCTGCAAATTCCGGCACTGCCGAAGTGAAACGCCCCTCTTCGTCCAGCGGATCGACCATCGAGATGCCCTCGCGCTGACCAATCCGATAGTCGTCTTCACCGTATGCCGGCGCAATATGCACAATGCCAGTACCGTCATCCGCAGAGACATAGTCGTCACTGACAATGCGGTAGCAGTTTGGATACTTCTCCGCACACCAGTCGAAAATCGGCTCGTACTTCGTGCCGACCAGCTGCGCGCCCTTGAGTTCCTTGAGAATCGTGTAGTCGCTCTCCTTCTTGAAGAGGCTGCTCAAACGCGCTTTCGCCATGATATACGCGTCCTGGCTCTCGCCATCACGCACAATGCAGTAATCCAGCACCGGGCTCACACACGCCGCCATATTCGACGGCAGAGTCCACGGCGTCGTCGTCCAAATCAGGATATACGTATTGTATCCCGCAATCTCCGGCACATCAAGCGGCATCGAACGCACTTTCATGCGCACAGTCACCGTCGGATCCTGCACCATCTTGTAATTCGAACTGGCTTCTGAATTCGACAGCGGCGTCGTCAGCTTCCAGCTGTACGGCACAATACGGTGCGCTTTGTAGACGCGCCCCTGCTCCCACAACTGCTTGAAGACCCACCATACCGACTCCATAAATGTCGGATCCATCGTCTTGTAGCCGTGGTCAAAATCAACCCAGCGCCCCATACGCAACACCGTGCTCTTCCACTCATTCACATACTTGAGCACCATCGAACGGCATTGCTCATTGAAGACATCGACGCCTGCCGCTTTGATTGCCGGCGCGCCCGCCAGCCCTAACGCATTCTGCGCTAATGACTCAATCGGCAAACCATGGCAGTCCCAGCCAAATGTGCGCGGAACATAACGCCCGCACATCGTCTGATAACGCGGAACTACATCCTTGATCGTTCCCGCCAGCAAGTGACCATAGTGCGGCAAACCAGTCGCAAACGGCGGACCATCAAAAAATACAAACGCAGGACAGTCCTTGCGGTTCTCTACCGACATCTCAAAAATCTTGCCGTCCTGCCAGAATTTCAGTACACCAAGCTCCTGTTGAGCTAAAGATGCACCCGTGTCATCAGATTCAAACATGGTTGTTGCTATTTGTTATTTCTTCTAGAAACGATAATCAAGGTTGCGTACAAACGTATAAGATAAATCAAATTTGCCTCACTGCCTGACAATCGGCAAATTTCCCATGATGCCGTGGAGTAAGCGACTGTCGCGTCAGGACGAATCCACTGGATTCATGTTATAACATCCGACGCCCCCGCAGCTCCTTCTTCTGAAGCGCTAGCTCACGCAGACGATTCAAATCCGAAAAATCGCCGCTCCCCTGTTGCTGCTGCATCTGCGCGGCAATCTCCTGCTCCTGCCGCGTCAATCGCTTGCGCTGCAACACATTCATGCAGTCGTTGAGCGCAATCTCATAATCCTGCGGCACCGCCGCGTCATCCGCTATCTCCGCAAATTGCGGCATCGTCACCACTTTGCTCACTAGCGAATCATCGACCGCCGACGTCTGCGGCAACATCCGCACCGTCTCATGCCACTCGTCATCATGCACTGACGCTAGAATATGCAACAGCGTCTGAGTCGCTGGCGAATCCGGCAGCTCCTGCAGCAACTCGCTCTGCTCCGCCAGCCGCACCGCCACTGCATGGCTGTGCAACGCTAGATCCAACAATATCTCCAACACCGAGTTGATTATCCCGCGCTGCTCAATCAACGCTACCGGTACGCCGAAATGACGCTCAACCGCCGCTTGCAATGGCGTCCGACTGTTGCGCATCTGCTCATAACGCTCGCTCCTGCGCTTCTCCTCCGCAAGCGCATTGCGCCGCAACGCTAGCTGACCCGTGATGAGCTCTTCCGATAAGCCGACTTGCTTCGCAAGCGCTTGACAATGCCCCGCCGCCGCTATCGGATCCGTCAGCGTCACTATCGTATCCAATACCGCAGTGACTACTTGGCTGCGCGCTTCCGGAGTATTCTCCGGATACTGCGCCAGCGCTTTCTTGTAGACAAATGGTATCGACGGCTCGACTACGCTCATCATCTGCTGCAACGCACTCGCGCCGCCCGTGCGGAAGACGCTGTCCGGATCCTCGCCCGCCGGCAACGGCGTAATCATCACTTGCATGCCGTCCTGTTGCAAAATGCCAATCGTGCGCACTGCCGCTTTCATCCCCGCATCGTCGCCATCGTATGCCAGATGCACACACGGCACGCCGCTGCGCCGCAAGATCCGCGAGTGCTCCTCGGTGAACGCAGTGCCCAGCGCCGCGACCGCCTGCACCATCCCCGCACGATGACACGCAATCACGTCAAGCTGCCCTTCGCAAATCAACGCCCAGCCCGTATGACGGAATTGCGTCCGCGCAAAATTCAGCCCGTAAAAAAGCCGCCCCTTGTGAAAATACTCCGACTCCGGACTATTCACATATTTGCCGCCGCTGGGCGGATTCGGGCCGAAGACACGCGCCGAAAAGCCGACGACACGTGACAGCTCATCACAAATCGGAAAGACAATCCGCTGACGAAACCGGACGTATGTCTTATTGCGCTCCTCCTCCTTGATGCTCGTGAGCCCCACCGCATTCAATAAGCTCTCCTTCACGCCGCGCTCATGCGCCCACGTCATCAGATGCTGACCGCTCTGCGGCGCATAGCCAATCCGCCATTGCTTGATTGTCGCTTCGTCAATCCCGCGCTCCGCTAGATACTGCCGCGCTTCCGCCCCTTCCGGCGTGTTGAGCTGACTCTCAAACCATCCCGCTGCATCATCCAGCAGCCGCATGCCGTCATCATGCTCCTTGCGATGCCGCGCTGCTGCACTGCGATCACCGCCATAGCCGTCGTCACTCTCCGGCAACTCAAAATGATAATGCTCCGCCAGCCACCGCACTGCGCCGATATAGTCGGTGTTCATCATCCCCTTCACAAATGTGATGATGTTCCCACCCACGCCACAGCCAAAACAGTGATACACTTGCTTTGCCGCATTGATGTGAAAAGATGGCGTCTTCTCATTGTGAAATGGACAGCACGCCGCGAAGTCATTCCCGCTGACTTTCTTGAGCTCTATAAATGCACGCGCGACCTCCACGAGATCCACGTTGCGCATTAGCTCCTCAATTGCTTTCTCTGCAATCCGCATCGCTTCCGCTAATCCCGTTTCACTCCACGCCGCGCAACTTGCCGCAGCCTGCGCTGCACGACCTTCACACCATCTGTGTCACCGCGCATCGCACGCAACGCCATGCACTGACGGTAATACATCATCGCGGTCTCGACATCGTTGAGATAAAGATCCGCAGTCACCGCAAGATTCTGGTTGAGCGCTTCATTCTTGCGGCTGAAATTCAACCCGTTCGTAAAGTATCCCATCGCTTGACGATAATTTCCCGCTTTGAGCGCAAGCATCCCCAGCGCGTTGAAGAGCTGCGGCCGCGCTTCCAATGGCGTCACTAGCTTCAATTGCTGCAAAAGACGCCTGGCCTCCTCCTGCAAGTTGTTATCGACACAACACTTCGCCAGTAGCAGTTTGCAGGAATTGCGCGCCGGCGACTCCGCTGGCATGAGCTCCAGCGCTTTGCGCAACGGCTCCAACGCCACGCGACTTTGGTTGCTTTGCACCAGGACGTAGCCGTAGTAATACCACGCTGCCGCACTCTCCGGATGCAACTTCGTGCACTTCGCCAGCTCGTACATCGCATTGCTGCGCTCACCCTCCTTCGGCGCCAGCATGAACCGACAGTAATTGTTCAGCAATTTCGCGTCGATGTTGTTGCTGTCAAACTTCAGACACGCATCCGTGCGCACAATCACGTCCGCTAAACGCCCCGCACGCATGTCCTCGATCGCACGCTCCATCTCCACTACCGGATTGACACGGTTGCATCCGCATAAAATTACGCTCAATATCGCAAATAAAATGATATGCTTTAATACAGACATTACCTCATCAAAAAAAACGTTGATTTCAGAAATCACGGAAATATAATGCACACCCAGCCTCTCTCCGTCCCCCTCCGTTATTTTCTGGCATTCCTCCGTTTCCGTTATCCTCCGTTTCCGTCCGTTTACGTCCGTTATCCGTTTCTCTCCGTTTCCGTTGAATTCCGTTATTATCCCGGAGCTTGCGCCCCGGGCACAGAACAAGTAGGGCCGGTGGCTTGTCCCCGGCCTGGCGTGGCTTGCGCGGAAAAACAGCACCCACCGGCCTCCTCCGTTTCCGTCCGTTTACGTCCGTTTACGTTGAATTCCGTTATTATCCCGGAGCTTGCGCCCCGGGCACAGAACAAGTAGGGCCGGTGGCTTGTCCCCGGCCTGGCGTGGCTTGCGCGGAAAAACAGCACCCACCGGCCTCCTCCGTTTCCGTCCGTTTACGTCCGTTTACGTTGAATTCCGTTATTATCCCGGAGCTTGCGCCCCGGGCACAGAACAAGTAGGGCCGGTGGCTTGTCCCCGGCCTGGCGTGGCTTGCGCGGAAAAACAGCCCCCTCCGTTCCCCTCCGTTTCCGTTATCCTCCGTTTCCGTTGTTTTATCCGTTTCCTTCAGTTTCAATTAAAATCCGTCATTTTGTCTCGCACGCGCGCGCGCGAACCTTATTGGTGGCCTCCGGGCACCCCGCCCACCGCCCGGAA
>CAVGNO010000068.1:0-10765 GCA_963630475.1 Blautia faecis
GTCGTGAATTGCAGACAGCATCTCGTCCTCAATTTTGGCCAGCGTCGCCGATCCGCCATTCGGCGATACCATGTCGGTGAATGCATACTTGGAGATGATTGCGGAACGCGCACCACGCACTTCGTCCGACAACTTACGCTCCGCCGCATCCGTCGAATCCAATGTTGTCATGAAACGCTTCGGATCTCCGACTTTCCACAGCACATACGTTGAAATGACAATCTGCTGATTGTCGCTCGTCATATACTGCTCGTCATGTCCGACTGCCAGTTCATAGCACTGGACGCGGTTGTCATGGCGCCAGACCGAATTGATGAATGGCCAGCGGAAATGCAAGCCCGGACCATAGCTTACCAATTCACCGGAATATGTCTTCAGCAATGCATACTCTGTCTGTTTCACTTGGAACGTGACCATAACCACGATGAAGATCGCGACGACGACCAACGCCAGTATCACTACTGGCCAATGGCGGGAAACAACCTGCTGTTTGTCACTAGTCATAATTATGAATTATCCTATGGGATTGATAAATGATTTCTTTTGTTAAATTCTTTTGAGCTGCCGGAGCATTATTCGGAGAGATTGAGGTCGAGCAAGCCGCTGCGCTGTTTGCGCTCAAGATTCAGCCACAACACTTCGTCCTTGCTATTGCCAGTGAGGACATATTTGCGTGCGATTGATCCCTCTTTCTCCAGCACTTCGTAGTAGTTATTGAGGATATACTGGCGTGGCGCTGCGCGATAGCAAAGCAACTGGCTGGGGAAACGCCCGCTTTCGGCTGCCGCTTGATTGACAGTAGTATCGCGATACATATTAGCTTGGTTGAGAATCAGATGCCGCTCTGTCTCCGCCTGGCTGTGGCGTGTATTCGCGGAAGTCTGCGCTTTCTGTACTAACATCCGCTTATCGACACGTGCGCTGGTAACGCGGTCAAATGACGCGCCGACGCCATACGGCGGATGCAATCCTGTCAGCGCAACAAAGACAATTTCGACACCGAGATCGAGATCATCACTGCGCTTTTGGATGCGCTCGCGCAATTCCTCGGTCGCTTTGCCGCGGCCAGCGCCTAGCAAGTCATTCCAGTCGGACTGAATAAAGTATTCCAGCAATTCGCGCTGACCGATATTTTTCAGGATTTTCGCAGTATCGCGATTGCCATACGCGTAATCATAGAGATTCTTGACTTTGAAAAAGAGCGGAATATGCGCGGACAGCAATCCGACACCCTGTTGAGTCTTGCTTTGCGCCGCGTCCACTTGGAGATCGAGCGAGACACGTTCGACACTGTGCGCGCCGACGAGGAAATCTGCTTCATCGCCATGCTTCTTGGTCATATTCCACAGAATCACCGCTTCTTCGCCATGATCATCATCCGCTTCCTCTTCCTCTTCGCCATGGCTATGGCCGTGGTCGTCCTTCTTCTTTTTAGCTTGTTTGCCAGGACGCAAATCTTCTTCGCCCTCACTGCTGCCGCCTTCAATGGTCAGTTGCTGAACACGCGCAGAAGAGAATTTATAGATGTCTTCAAATGGATACGGCAGTTTGAAATAGACGCCTGCGCCAAATGGCTCCTGATTGACAACGCGGCCAAATCGCTCGCGCAATGCAGTTTCGGAGGGCTCGACGACGACGATACAAGTCATCATCCAGAATGCCAGCGCCATCACCATCAGCAATGGAACCATCGTGCGTTCAAGGAAATGATAGAACCACGCTTCGGAGACACGGAAGCCAAATTGATAGTCAAGCGACAGTGCGACATTGCGTGCAACGCCGCCGGGTTCAGAAAATAATGCCAGTAACCGCGATTCCGGCAATGGCCGTTCCTCTTCGCCTGGCATGCGCGGACGATAGAATTCAATGACAAAGGACAGAATCAGCTCGATCGCGAGAATGCCCAGAATCACTGCGCCGAGACGCGCCATCGCGATATCTGCGATATTTGCCCAGCGCTTGAAGTACTCGCAGAAGAAAACCCCGCTACCCAATAAGAAGAGGAATCCGCTTAAGAAAAGCCATGCCGCAGCCGGTCGCACCCACCGGCATCCCGCTTCGCGTGATACGCCGATGAAAAAGCTCCCCGCGACCAATGTGCCGATACAGCAACAGAATGCCAACACTGCCATCGGCAGCGGATTTGGCGCAGGTGCATTGACAGTCAATAATTTCCAGCGGAACCAGCAGCGCAAGATAAATACACCCAGTGCGACGCCAATTACTACTGTGCTTGCCGGGATAAAATATTTGACATATTGGCGATTCGCGCGCGTAGCTAGCCGCACTGCTTCATCGGCATCTTCGAATAACTCTGTCGCGCCATGCTGGCGGCGGTATTCTTCTGCGTCATGCTCTTCCTGACGCTGGCGGCGTTCAAATGCAGTGCGTCCGACTGCAAGCAACCCTAACAGCAGTGTCACCAGCGCTGCGGCATTGGCCGGAATCATCGCAGTACACTTGCCATTGTTGCCGATAATCAACCCAACAACAAAAAGCACTGCACTTGCCGCACTTATCGCTAAACAAAGATTTCTTGGACGGTAGCTATTGTTCGTCATGGAGTGTCTTAACCTTACCGAAATGCCATCATAAAATCGCTCATAATCCATGGCTGCAATTTTTCCACGAATTATGATAACGGCTAAATATAGCCCTGTTTTCCCCCTGTGCTACTATTTGTTGTAATTTTTTGCGGCGCACTCTTCCTCAATTGCGATTGTATCGATGATACGTTTTGCAGTCTCGATCTTCGAGAGCATCGGCAACGTCGTTACACGCCCATCGGCAAAATAGACAGTGACTTGGTTCGTATCGACCGCGAAGCCGCAACCCGGCGCTTTGATGTCGTTGCAACAGAGGATATTGCAGTGTTTGCGATAAAGCTTGCCCGTCGCATTGTCGCGCACATCATTGCTTTCTGCGGCAAATCCGACTAAAAATGGCCGTTCGCTTGCGGGCAATGCACCAAGCTCGGCAAGGATGTCGTGTGTGCGCTCCAGATTCATCACAAGCCCAACGCCATCCGCTTTCTTTATCTTGTTTTCCGCACACTGCGATGGCCTGAAATCAGCGACTGCCGCACAGAGGATTGCGATTGCAGCTGCGCGGTAGTTTTGCATTACTGCGTCATACATATCTTGAGCGGAACGCACACTGACGCAGTCTATTCCATCCACTCGCGGGATTGCGACTGCGAGCGGGCCGTGAATCAGTGTGACTTGTGCGCCTGCACGGCGTGCCGCTAGCGCGAGCGCAATGCCCATGCGCCCAGTCGATCGGTTGCTGATAAAGCGCACTGGGTCAAAATCTTCAATTGTCGGCCCCGCAGTAATTAATACTCGCACGCCGGCCATGCTTTGCCGTGTCAGTGCAGCATGCAGCGCTTCACAGACAGTCACGACCGGTGCAATTGCGAGGTTTCCCATTGCGCCCATTGCGATGGTTTCGCGTTCCTGTGCGCATATTATGCAGCTGCCATGCGCTAGGCCATCAATTGCACTCTCATACTGCGAAGACAGCTGATTTGCGTCGCATTGTGTCGTCGCCGGCACGGCAATTACCGGGCGTCCTGCGTCCTTGAGTAAGCTGTATGCTTTCCCTCGCAGGAAAATATCCATCACGCCAGGTGTCATCGGCGCCAATACAATCGCATCTGCTTTCTTAAGCACCGCCAAATCCAGTTTATCGATTGCCAAGCATGGATGACCGCTCATTGCGGCAAGCGCCAGTTCGCTGATAAATGCCAACGCCGAGACGCCGTCATATCCGGTCGGCGCGACTTGTACTGTAAAGCCGTCTTCGCGTAATTTCTGCAAGAGCGCGGGCGTATAAGTCACTGCCGCCGGGCCATCTGTGATAAGTATGATTCTTCCTGCCATGGTCAATTTTCTAAATTCTCTCAACGAGCATATTTTGGCATCTCTTTCGTCGATGCTTTACGCTCATGCGGGTTACTATAGTTTCTATCAGGCAAACCGCCTTACGCAGGTTATATTCTATCGCTTACGAAAAGAAGGTCTGACAGTTACCAAAACACGCAAATAAACCTGAACACACGGATTCAGGGAATTACCCCTGAGTTCTTTTATTTTTTACGTAGTAGTTAGATGCTCAGTCTTGATGACATTTGGTTTGCTGCCAGGAATACGCGCATTGTCTATATGCCGCCGAAGATGCTGGAGACATTCGGCGAAAGCAATGTCGATTACACGATGGTATGCGAACATCCCGACAATCCGGGATTGGCGCGCATCCGCACCGGGATGGTCTGTGCTCAACGCCCGCGGATTATCACGCCGGGATACTACATGACTGACCATATCGAAAATTTTGACGCTAATGCGCGGCGATACTTTGAAGAAGTCCTCTCGCGCAATGAGAGCGCGCGCATTATCCAGTACGGCTTGCATTTCCGCAAAGAGAGCTACAAGGAACAAGTCGTCAGCGGTAATGTCGTTGAAATTGCAGAGCAAGCGGCAAAAGATGCGCAGGATGACATGGTGCGTCTGCATGGCGTCATCATCGGTTCAGATTTTGCTAGCGAAGTGTCGCTAATGTACTTCATTACAAAATTAGTTCAGCGCTCTTTGCCGCATAACGCGCGCGATTTCGCCAGCCACGGGCTGCTTGGCGCTAATCCGCACGCTAACAACCCGTTATTGCGCGCACAGATCAAAGCCGAGATGGCTCAATGCAATTCCATGGAAGACGTCAAAGCGCTTGGACAGCGCTTGCGCGAAATGGAGCTCTTCGATGAATTCGAAGATGACTTCTATGAGCTGTACCGCAAATTCAAATAACGCTGTATACGCATAATGGACACAATTTTTTTTCATCTTTCCGCAGAGAATTCTGATTTAGTGCCGCAGAAGCAGCATGAAGATGATGCGGCATACGACTTGCGTGCCGCAAAATCACTCGTGATTGCGCCGGGTGAATTTGTCGCGGTTCCGACTGGCGTGCATCTGGAGATGCCGGTCGAGTATGCTGCGCAAGTGCGTCCGCGCAGTGGTCTTGCGCTGAAGCACGGCATTACCGTGCTGAATTCGCCGGGCACCATCGATGCGGGCTATCGCGGGGAGATTTGTGCAATTCTCATCAACCACAGCCGAGTGCCATTTGAGATTCACCGCGGCGATCGCATTGCGCAATTGCTCTTTGAGCGGTTGCCGCAAGTGCAGCTGGTTGTGCGCGACGCACTCTCGGAATCCGGGCGTGGCGCGGCAGGCTTTGGCTCAACCGGCGTATAGCACGCGCAAATCCTTCTGCTGGGGAGCAACCGATGCCGTTTTTCTCGAAAATTATGATTTCAGCAGTGATTTTGCTGATTATCATATTATCGACTGCCGGCATTCTGTTGCAGCACCACAAAGAGCGCATCGTGATGCTTCATGAGAGTGAAGTGCTGCCATTCATTCGCAAAGCGGCGCACAAACATGCTCTTCCCGAAGAGTTGCTACGCGCAGTGGTCTGGAAGGAGAGTCGTTTTCGCAGCAACCAAGTTGGAAGCAAAGGCGAGATTGGTCTGACGCAGATTACGCAAGGCGCCGTCGCCGATTGGGCGCGAGTCAATAAGCGCCCTGTGCCAAATCGACGCGAACTCTTCGAGCCGGAGCTCAATTTGGAAATTGGCGCGTGGTATCTGGCGCTATGCGGTCAGCACTGGGATGGCTACGCATCCCGTGACATCCTGCAACTTGCCGAATACAACGCTGGACGGAGCAAAGTCACTAAAGACTGGGCGCCGCCCGCACCGGAGACAATCATCGAGTTAGAGCGCATTACTTACCCAGGCACACGCTCATACATAAAACAAATCCTTGAACGCCAAAATCTTTACCGCGAGAAAGCCAAAGAAGCTAATCCCTCAGATTAAAATACGAGCGAATACAAAATACAAGAATATTACCCCCGGAGCCATCCCACTATGTCTACATCTACGTCTACAACTACATCAACAACAACTCAAAGCATTCGTAAACGCCGTACGGGTGGTCACAGGAAACGTCAAGCTATCAGCGAAGTCGGCAGATTGCTCGCAGATCCGAGCGACTACATCGCGACGCTTGCGATGGAGCGCATTATCAACGGCAATTTCACTGATACGGAACGTCAGCAGTTTCTGCGCGACAATCAGGATTGCGAGGATATGCTCATGCGCAAGCGTATTCAGCAACTCAATGGCGCGCTGAAGATGCAGTCGCTTCAGGACGAATTAGTCAGAGCTGTGAATAAGCCGCATAAATTCGGTGTAATCAAGTGTCTGATTCTGCTGGATCGCATGTATAATCCGAAATCCTCGGATGAATATCTGATTCAGCTGATGCGCGATCTATATGCCGGGTTCAAGCCGAACCGTGCGCTCTCTACAGCAAAAAATCTGCAGAATTACATCGAAGAAACTGGAATTGTATCAGCGCCATTGCCATGGAATAATGTCGGATTTTTCCTCATCGGCGATATTCTGGAAAATCACATCGGCATTCCGCATATCATCACCGCACTAGTTGCAGCAATTGCGCAAGCACGTTCTATCGACTGCAGTATCAGCATGTATGATGGACGCTTGGGTGTATATTTCCCAAATGGCGACTGGCTATGCCCCATGCCAACTTGGGAAATTAAATCCGGAATGCAGGCAAATAAGATGCATATCTGCGATACAGTCAGCGTCATGCGCGTCATTCTGGGACTGGCGACAGCGAGTTCGCTGATGATGTGGAATCCATGCGATGCTAGAATCTTTGGTGAGATTCTTGCGCGCATCGACTGCCTCGATATAAATAAAACGACGTATCCGTTCGGCGACACGTTTCAACCCCCAAAAAAATAAGGAGATCATCCAGTGATAACAATTGAGAATAAGGATCTTCTTCAAGCGCTGGCGCGTTGCACTCGTTTCAATCCATTGCAATTAAGCAGACAGGAATTGTCGGCCGCACCGCTATGCCATGGCTGGAATGCACTGATACGCGGTGTCATGGGGCTCGCGTATGCATTGCTCGGCGCATTCGTGATGCTGCTGTTCCGCAACGCACTGCCGGGAGCAATCATTGCAACTGTGCTTGCGTTGCTGCTGCATAGCTACTTGACAAATGGCCGTGAAAATGGCTTGCCGCTGGCATTCCGTCATAGTATGTTTCCTAACGCAGGCGAGCTCGCGCCAATTGTCACATCCCTATACGCTGTCATTCCGCCGACATTGCTGTTTTACCTCTTCTTCACTGGCAATGGCTATTGGCTTCCCGCAATTTTTGCATTCGGCGCTGCTGCGGGCGGAAGCCTCTCAAGCAATGCTCTAATGCCGAATGAGTCTTCCGCAGCGCAACTGCCGGTCAAAATGTGCGGATGGTATACTGCTGCCGCAGTCGCATTTGTCACGATGGTGCTGTCTGTGATTGCCAGCCCATGCCGGACGCGCCATTTCGTCTTTGCGGTTGCGCTTTTTGTTTTCATGTTACTGATTTGTCCATGGCTAAAGCGGATTCCGGGGCGCATTCCGGGATTCACGGCCAACACATTCCTCTGCGAAATTGTCGCTGCACTTTTTGCATTCCTCGCTACTGCATTATAAAACATGTCCGCTGAACAAGATAATCCGATTGTCGCATGCATTGTCTCCTTGGGTTGCGCCAAGAATCTAGTTGATGCTGAAGTAATGTGCGGCACGATGGCGACCAACAACATCATGCTCACCGATGAGCCCGAGGATGCCGATGTCTTTATCATTAATACGTGCGGGTTTATCCAGTCTGCACGCGATGAAGCAGAAGAAAATATCCGCAAAGCGATCAAATGGAAGAAAAATGGCCGCAAACATGGCTTCGATCGCCGTATCATCGTTGGCGGATGCCTTGCACAGCGCTCTGCACCGGAATACGCGAAGAAATTCCCGCAAGTCGATTGCTTTATCGGTATAGACGATGTCCCCAATATCCATAAAGTAATTACGCGGCTGTTTGAACAGGAGCCGCAACCGGACAGCGGTAGCGTGCCGGAAATCGGTGTCAAAGACAATGACGAGCCGCGCTATCTCTATGATGATGCGTCGCCGCGTATTCAGACAACGCCGTCGTCGTATGCGTATGTCAAGATCGCGGAGGGATGCAATCACCGCTGCGCATTCTGCGCAATTCCCGGCATTCGTGGCAAATTGCGTAGCCGCACGCCCGAATCCGTCCTTACTGAATGCCGGCAGCTGCTCGAATCCGGTGTACATGAACTGGACATCATTGCGCAGGATACCACTGCGTATGGCCGTGATTTGCCAAATAAGCCGACGCTTGCGGCGCTGCTTAAAGAGATTGACGCATTGCCTGGCAAATTCTGGATTCGCGTCCTCTACACTCATCCCGTGCATATCACCGATGAATTTATCGACTTCCTGGTCACCGGCAAGCACGCAGTGCCATATCTGGACATCCCGTTGCAGCATATTGCAGACCCGATTCTAAAGGGCATGCGCCGTGCGATCACAACGGAGAAGACGCTGGAATTGATGAATTCCATTCGTGCGAAATATCCGCAAATTGTTGTGCGCACGACATTCCTCACTGGCTTCCCCGGCGAGACAGACCAGATGCATCAGCAACTGCTCAAATTCGTGAAGGATTACGGCTTTGACCGCTTGGGCGTATTCGCATTCTCGCCAGAACCCGGCACGCCTGCATACGAGATGACCGACGGATTAGTGCCCAATAAAATTGCCGAAGCTCGCAAGGACGAAATTCTCGCATTGCAGAAGAAAATCTCCTACAGCCGCAATCAACAGCTTATCGGCAAGCAGATCACTGTGTTGATCGAAGAACGCCGGGATAAACGCGTCTATGTCGGCCGCGGTGTCGGCGACGCACCGGATGTCGACCAAATCATCACTGTTCGCATCCCCGCTAACAAAAATCTCCCCAAACTCAATTCATTCGTCACCGCAACTGTCAAGAGCGCAGGCGAATATGAGTTGGCCGCAGTCCTGGATACTGTAGATTGAGCATGCCAAAACGCCAGTCATCATTTGATAAACCCGCACTCAATGCGCGCCGCTTTCGCATCAACCCGATTGTCGGAGGCGTAGTGCTCGCATTGATCGCGCTGGCGTTATGCGTGTGCTTCATCCATGTTGCGTGCTGTTGGCTCTATTTCGATAATCCATTCTTTCGCTTAGAGACAATCGAGATTATAACCGATGGCGACAGCAAGCTGAAAAATGACGTGCGGAAATACGTCTCCCATAATGGCGCAATGCCATATAAAGACTTGCTCACGCAAATTGACATTAAGAAGCTGCGCGAAGACCTGCTCATTAATAATGAGGATTTTGCGACACGGCTGTCCGATGTCGCAATCCGACGCATCTTCCCGAGTAAATTGCAGATAAGCGTCGTTTCACGCGTGCCTGTCGCGACAATCGCATATCGCGACAGCGAAAATGGGAAGATGCATACGGTAAAAGTCGATGCCAGCGGCTATGTCCTGCCGCCCGATGTGCCTGCTAAACGCAAGCGCATTCCGTATGTCGTCGGCATTGTCGCGCCAAATGCGGAATTTCCGCCCGGACGCCCGACTTCCAATCTCGGCGTCAAAGCATTCCTCTCTTTTCTCAAGGAAGTCGCGCTGAATGAAAACCACGCGCTCTATGAAGTACAGTTCTGCCGCCTCGATAAACTCGAGAATCATCAGATGACACTTCAGCTCGAAGCGCGCGGCCCATTCAAGCCTAGCGCGACAGTTATTCTGCCAACAGATGATATCGCCGCTCACCTCGAACGTATTAATATTGTCGTCAATCTGCGGATGGAGCAGAATCAGACTATCAGTTATATCAACGCAAAATTCGAAAAAATCCCCGTCAGACCATAAACGTGTGCCATTGCGAGACGCGTTTGGCAAAGCTGTTTGTTGTTGATGTAGGGGCAGGGCTTGTCCCCGGCCGAAAAACGCCTCGGGGGGGGGGCTCTCGGATTACGCCCCCCCAAAAAAAATACCGGCGCAAACACGCGCCGAATGGTGCATTTCCCGCATTGCGCCATTTGGTGCCCGGTGGGTGCTGTCTCTTCGCACAAGCCACTTGTTCTGTGCACGAACGGCTTCTCGGCCGAACGTGGATACCCAACGACTAGCTTTTATAGATTGAAATTTTGCTTAAATGTTGAGGGATTTCCCCCAAAATTTTAAGTGAATAAGCGCTATACAAGTGGTAAAATTGCAATGGAACATTATTGTTATGTCGTTTCAATCTTTAGGGATTTCCCCGAAAAAATTAAACGATAATACCATGATTATAGAACGCAAATACTACCTAGCGTCGCTTCTTCCCACTCATCGATGCGGCCTTTGACGGAATCGAAGTTCACTCCTATCATGCGTATGGGCAGTTTGCCACTCTGGAATTTTTCGTAGTAGCGGCGGTCGAGAATCTGTCCGACGGCTTCACCTGAAGTTTTGTCCAGCTTGAATTCGAAGATATAGACGGTTTTGGCAGTGCGGATGTAGGCGTCGATGCGTCCCTGATTCGTGCATGATTCCGCATCGATGAAGATGCCAAGCAGTTCGAAGACGATGAAGAAGATGGTCTGGTAGTACTTTTCGTTTGGAATATGCAGATCGTATCTGATGCTGGCCAAGAACGACTGGAAGACTCGCATGAACGCATCTAGGTCGTCAGCCCAGATTGCATCATAGAACGCCTCAACGATAGAGCCGGACAGACCTTTTGCCACTCCTGCATAGAATTCCAACAGCCGGTTCATGAATGTCTCTCTGACTT
>CAVGNO010000069.1:0-909 GCA_963630475.1 Blautia faecis
CCCGATATTGGCGCAATTGCAACCGGCTATATTGGCTGCTGGCTTGTCGCCGGATTCTTCCTCGCACTCGCACAAGCAATTTCCTGCTGTACGAGCAGTCAATTTGCCAGCTTCCTAGTCACAATACTGATAGGAATCTGCTCGTTGCTGGCCGGATTCACACCCGCGAATATCCTGCTGACAAAATGGGGAGTCCCCACTGCCCTTCTCGACAATGTCGCATCGCTCAGCGTCCTGCAACACTTCGACTGCTTCACCGAGGGCGCGCCTTCGGTCGGCGATTTTATCTTCTTCATCGCGCCGATTTTTGCGCTGATGCTATTTACTCAATGCCGGCTTCAGAAACGCCACCGTCCGGCATCGCGCAGCCGCAGTCTGTATTGCTGGCTGAAAATTGTCGTGCTGATGGTTATCGCGGCGAGTGCGCCGACGCTCATGCCGTGGCGAATTGATTGCACTGCCGAAAAACTCTACACACTCGACTCGGGCACGCGGGAGATTCTCGAAAAGCTTGCAAAGCCAGTCACAATCACATTCTACTACTCGGCATCGGAACCGGAATTGACTGCGCAGCAGCGCAAATTAGCCAGCCATGTCCGCCAGCTCCTCGCTGAGCTGCACCGCGCATATCCGTCCGCAGTCACGATAAAAGAGGAAGATCCGCAGGAAGACAGCGACCAGTCGAATGCGGCAAAGCTTGGCCTCACGCCGCATATCACCACGATGGGCGAATTGTGGTTTATCGGCGCAACAATTGCGACAAATGATGCATCGCCGGAAGCACTGCAGAGCGTCCCAGATTTTACATCAATCGACGAAAATGGCGCTGAATACGCAATCATGAAAGCAATCGCGGCGTCGCAGCGCACGCGCAAACGCCGAATCGGCATCCTCTCGAGCCTGCCAGTC
>CAVGNO010000069.1:919-5394 GCA_963630475.1 Blautia faecis
AATGACTTCGAATTATTTGATATTGACAGCGAAGCGACGAGTCTGCCGGCGGAACCGCCCGAAGTCCTGCTCATCATCCATCCGACGGAGCTGAATAACGCGCTCATTGACGCAATCAGGGATTATTTAGCCAATGGCGGCAGTGCAATTATCTGTCTAGATCCATTAAGCAAAGCAGACGCGCAACTGGCGGGCGCATATCGCATGCCGCGTGCATCGTCGCTGGATGAGCTCATCACGCCATGGGGAATCAAATTGAAGAAAAATTATGTCGTTGCCGACCGGACACAGGCGACTGCGATGACTGACTCGCGACGCGGCCTCGAGCAATTGCCGACACTGCTTTCGGTTACTGACGATGGTCTTGCGACGCATTCGCCAATCACTGCGTGGCTCAATAAAATCACGCTATTTTGCGCAGGCGAATTGGAAATCATGCATCAAGCAGGCTATATTGTCACGCCGCTTCTCCAAAGCACGACTGATGCGCGACTGCTTCGCATTTATGAAGCGCAGCGCAGCGCGATTGACATCCTCAATAATTTCCAGCCTGATGGCAAGCGTCATCTCCTCGCGGTGCTCGTCGAAGCCGCGAATGCGCGCGCAGTCGTTATTTCAGATGCGGATTTTCTGCACAACTCGCTATGCATCAATACACCGGATGGCATTGAGCCCAGTGAAAACGCACGCGCTATCTCGGATAACGCGGCATTCCTGAACAATTGCGCGGAGTATCTCTGCGGAGATAAACAGCTGCTCTACTTGCGTTCCCGCGGGCAGAACCGGCGGACATTCAAGCGGTTGGAAGCATTGGGTCAGCAGACGGAAATGCAAATCCAAATGCTCTCCGCGAAAGATGTGCGCGAAGGACAGCCGCGCCGCGAACAAATCCGCCTCCTCGAACGGCGGCTTGCGACACTTAATGACGCTGAGAAAGCGCGCCTCACGCAATTGCATCAAGAGGAACGCATAGCGACGGCAAGACTCAAGAATGCGCAGCGCGCAGAGTTGAAGTCGTTGCGTGATACGGTCGATAGCATTGAACGGCGCATCGCACTGGCAAATGCTGTTGCACTCCCCGCAATTCTTTCGTTCATCGCCGGAATCGTTGCGTTCCGCCGCCGCCACTGACATTTTCTTGTTTTCTTTTCGCAGCACATCTCCCCAACAATCATTAAACTGGAGTCCTGAACATAATGAATGAATCTGCTTTGCTGCTCATCTTTATTGCGCTCATTGCCCTGATGGGGCTCATTCCGGCAATTCTGCAGCGCGTCGGCATCCCGATGGTAATCGCGTTGCTGATAGTCGGAATGCTAATCGCCCCAAATGGCATTGGCATTGACTTGGTCGGGCACCTCTCAAAAATGCTCAGTTTCCTCGACACTACCGGCGACCGGGTCGCATTCGCAAATGAAACTGCAAAAGTATTCAACGGCTTCGTATCCTTCCTCGGATCACTCGGACTCATGCTCCTGATGGCGTTGGCCGGCATGGAAGCGGACTTCAAACTTATTAATACTGTCCGGAAACCTGTTATTGCATTAAGTATCGCGACTTTTCTAGTTCCCGCAATCACCGGCTATCTCGTATATGCGTATTTCGTTCCGGATTCACTGGCCGGCAAACTGCTCTATGCGTCACTATTTGCGTCTCACTCCGTCGGCATTGTCTTCCCCGTCATCCGATCGCACGGCCTCACGCACAGCCGCTTTGGCGCAAGTGTTCTCATCTCGACTGTCCTGACCGATATTTCGAGTATCATCCTGCTTGCAGTCAGTGTGCAGCTCTATCGCCAGCACAGCGGCATCTCCCACATGGTCGGATCCGGCACACTCTCGATCTTCGACCACCTCAACAGCTCGATTCTCGGCAATAGCTTCATGCCGATCTTCCTGCTCATCGTGCTGGCTTATCTGGCATTCTCTATCTTTATTGTAAATAAGCTCGGAAACAAACTGCTCGACTGGTTCAAGCCCTCCGAAGACATGCTGATTACAATTGTGCTGCTCATCATCCTGGCAACCGTCCTAGTCGGCGAGCTATTCGGCATCAACCTTGTCGTCGGCGCATTCATCGCCGGTCTCGGCCTCTCTAAAGTCGTTCGCGGACAGGACATGCTGCTTTTCCGGCGCGTCGAAAGCATCGGCTATGGCTTCCTCATTCCATTCCTCTTCGTCTCCATCGGCATGAAGACCGACTTTAGCGCATTCACTCAAAGCAATAATATCGCAATCGTCCTAGCAACTGTGATCGGACTAATCCTCAGCAAGCTGTTGAGCGGATACTTCACAATGCGCGCAGTCGGCTTCGCAAATGCACCTAGCTTAGCGGCCGGACTCATGACAGTGCCCCAGCTCTCCGCGACACTGGCGGCGGCCGCAGTCGGACGTGACTTGGGAATCCTCGACAGCAATTTCTTCAACGCAATCATCATCCTCTCTATCGTCACGACACTGCCAATTCCCAATCTCGTCCGGTTGGTCGTATCCCATAACAGCGACCAATTCCCCTCCAGCGGCGACTACGACATCCCGCAAGTTGTCCATGACGACGAACTGTTATAATAATGCGTTAGCAGTTGAAAAATTTCAACATAATGCATTATGTTACGCATTATTCTCTTTTTCCCCAAAAAGAACAGTACTCTACGGCAATTCAGCCGTAGCCACCACTACTCCTCAAGGTAAAATTCATCATGTGTGACTGCAAGTTGTCTGAAGGCGCAGAGGCGAAATTCGCCGAGCTGGACGCCTTCATCAGCGGGCTGGGCATTGACGCTAAAGACGAGCGCCGCCGCGGCTTCCTGATTAAAGTTCTGCATCGTGCGCAGGATATCTTCGGGTATCTGCCACGCGAAGTACAGATCCATGTCGCGAAGAAGCTCTTCCTCACCGAAGCACAAGTATCGGGTGTCGTCAGCTTCTATAACTATTTCACAACTGATCCGAAAGGGAAATACTGCATCAATGTCTGCTTGGGCACCGCATGCTATGTCAAGGGGTCCCAGACAGTATTGGATGAGATTGAGCGCGTCCTCGGCGTAAAAGCGGATACGAATCCGACTGCGGACGGGCTCTTTTCTGTTTCCGCTCTGCGCTGCGTAGGTGCTTGCGGCTTGGCGCCAGTCGTCATGGTCAATGGCAAAGTCTACGGCAAAGTCACCCCGGCTAAAGCACGGGAAATTATTTCAGAATATAAGGCACAGGGCTAACATCATGGAAAAAATTCTCTCCAAAGAGGCTCTGCTGGCCGCATATAATGCATGCAAAGCACGCCTCGTTCTGCGTTGCGTCAACGAGCACGACATCAATTCTGCCAAGAAGGAGCTGCTCTGCTGCGGCGGTACCGGATGCCACGCATCAAATTCCCAGGATCTCATGCAGAATCTGCGTGACGCGATCAAGGAAGCGGGTCTGGAAAATGACGTGAAGGTCGTCCAGACCGGCTGCTTCGGTTTCTGCGCACAGGGTCCGATTGTCAAAGTCATGCCGGACAACGTCTTCTATGTCCAAGTGACTCCCAATGACGCGAAAGAGATTGTTGAAAAGCACGTCGTCGGCAAGCAGCTGGTCGAGCGGTTGCTCTACATTGAGCCGAAGCTCAAGGAGCGCATTCACGACTATGCGAAGATGCCGTTCTATGCCAAGCAGGAGCGTATTGCATTGCGCAATTGCGGTCTGATTGATCCCGAGCGCATTGAGGATTACATTGCCGCCGAGGGCTATCAGGGGTTAGCAAAATGCCTCTTCGAGATGACACCGGAGCAAGTCGTCCAGGAAGTCCTCAACTCCGGCCTCTGCGGCCGCGGTGGCGCGGGCTTCGCGACCGGCAAGAAGTGGCAGATCGCAGCGGGTGTCAAAGCCGACGAGAAATATATCGTCTGCAACGCTGATGAAGGCGACCCGGGTGCGTTCATGGATCGTTCCATCATGGAAGGCGATCCGAGCAGCATCGTCGAAGCAATGGCGATTGGCGCATACGCAATCGGCGCAAAGCACGGCTTAGTCTATATCCGTGCCGAGTATCCGCTGGCAGTCTCCCGTCTGCAAATTGCAATTGACGAAGCGCGCGAATGCGGCTTGCTGGGCAACAATATCATGGGCAGCGACTTCTGCTTCGACATCGAAATCAAGCTGGGCGCAGGCGCATTTGTCTGCGGTGAAGAGACTGCGTTGATTCACTCGATGGAAGGCATGCGCGGCGAGCCGACCACCAAACCGCCATTCCCGGCCAATGTCGGCGGCGGCTATTGGGGTTGCTCAACCAACGTCAACAACGTCGAGACTTACGCATCAGTGCCGGTTATCATCCGCAAAGGCGCGGCATGGTATGCAAAGATTGGCAACTGGAAGCCGGTACTGGATGAAAAAGGCAACTGGGCATGGCCGAAAGCGACTGGCAATGCCGGCACGAAGGTTTTCGCATTGGCGGGTCAGATCAACAACGTCGGCCTCGTCGAAGTCCCGATGGGC
>CAVGNO010000069.1:5404-10479 GCA_963630475.1 Blautia faecis
CGGCGGCATCTCTGGCGGCCACGAATTCAAAGCAGTGCAAACTGGCGGTCCGTCCGGCGGCTGCATCACCAAGGAGAACTTGGATACGCCGATTGACTACGGTAGCCTCGGCCGTATCGGCTCCATGATGGGATCCGGCGGTATGATCGTCCTCTCCGACAAGGACTGCATGCCGGCAATGGCGAAGTTCTACCTCGGCTTTACGAAGGATGAGTCCTGCGGCAAATGCACGCCATGCCGTATCGGCACGCGCCGTATGCTCGAGATGCTCGACAAGATCTGCGACGGCGAAGGCACTGAAGAGATGCTCGAAGAGCTCGAAAGCCTCGCGCACACCATCAGCGAAACCGCGTTGTGCGGCCTCGGCCAGACTGCGCCGAACCCGATTCTCTCGACACTGCGTTATTTCCGTGATGAGTATATCGCGCACGTCCGCGACAAGAAGTGCCCATCCGGCACTTGCTCCAAGCTCTATCGTCTGGTAATCACTGACGATTGTATCGGCTGCACCAAGTGCAAGCGCAACTGCCCGGTCGGTGCAATTGAAGGCGCCCTCAAGACCAAGCATGTCATCGACACATCGAAGTGCATCAAGTGCGGTGCATGTATCGACGGCTGCCCGAAGAAGGCCATTATCAAAGCGTAATCAAGGAGCACTCAACATGGATATCACAGTAACAATTAATGGAATTGAGGTGTGTGTCCCGAAGGGCTCCACCATTCTCGAAGCCGCTCAAAAGATCGGCATCAACATCCCCACTTTGTGCTACTGCCCGGATTTGGGTTGTGGCGTCGCCAACAAGCCGGCTTCCTGCCGTATCTGCTTGGTTGAGGCCGAGGGCATCCGCCCGCGCCCGATTCTGGCGCCGGCATGCGCAACACCGCTTGAGCGCGATGGCGTCGTCGTACGCACCAACTCCCAGCGCGCGCTGAAAGCACGCCGCACCGTCCTCGAGCTGCTGCTCTCCGACCACCCGAAGGATTGCTTGACATGCCCGAAGAACCAGGATTGCGAATTGCAGAAGCTCGCAGTTGAATTCGGCATCACCGACCTGCCCTTCCGTGGTCAGCGCAACTCCTTCCCGATTGACGACAGCAGTGAAGCGATTATGCGCGACCTCTCGAAGTGCATCATGTGCCGCCGTTGCGAGACAGTCTGCAACAAAGTCCAGACCGTCGGCACGCTCACTGGCAATGGCCGTGGTTTCTCCGCGAAAGTCGGCACTGCGAGCATGATTCCGCTGGCGGATACATCCTGCACATTCTGCGGTCAGTGCGTCAATGCATGCCCGGTCGGCGCAATCACCGGCATCAGCTATGTCCGCCAAGTCTGGAAAGCACTCAATGATCCGAGCAAGACCGTAATTGTCCAGACTGCGCCGGCAGTGCGTGTCGCAATCGGCCAGGAATTCGGCTTCGAGCCGGGGCAGCCCATCACCGGCAAGCTCGTCTCCGGACTGCGCGCACTGGGCTTTGACAAAGTGTTCGACACCAACTTCTCGGCTGACCTCACCATCATGGAGGAAGGCCATGAGCTCATCGAACGCGTCAAGAAGGGCGAGAATCTGCCGATTCTGACCAGTTGCTGCCCGGGATGGATCAACTTCATCGAGCATAACTTCCCGGATCTGCTGGACATCCCGTCCTCCTGCAAGTCCCCACAGCAGATGTTCGGCGCAATCGCAAAATCCTACTATGCGGAGAAGATCGGCGTCAAGCCCGAAGACCTCATCGTCGTCTCCATCATGCCTTGCCAAGCGAAGAAATACGAGGCCGCGCGCCCCGAATTCGCTCATAATGGCATCCGCGATGTCGATTATGTCGTCACTACTCGCGAATTGTGCAAGATGTTCCATGAAGCCGGCGTCAGCTTGGCGCACATGCCGGACAGCAATTACGACAGCCCGCTGGGCAAATCGACTGGTGCTGCCGACATCTTCGGCGTTACCGGCGGTGTGCTCGAAGCAGCGTTGCGTTCCGTCGCTTCCGAACTCAATGGCAAGGATCTCAACGGCGATGCAATCGACTTCAAGGCCGTCCGCGGCTTGGAAGGCGTCAAGGAAGCCAAAATCCAGGTCACACCGGAGCTCTCCATTAATGTCGCAGTCGCATCCGGCCTCGGCAATGCACGCAAAGTGCTCGAGATGGTACGCGCTGACCGCAACCGCTTCCAAGCTATCGAAATCATGGCATGCCCCGGCGGATGCATCAACGGTGGTGGACAGCCCTATCTGCATGGCGACCGCTCGTTGCTGCAGAAGCGCATGGAAGGCATCTACAAGGAAGACGCAAGCAAGCAGTTGCGCATGTCTCACAAAAACCCCGACATCATCGCACTCTACGACGAGTTCCTCGGCACACCGGGTTCCGAAAAAGCACACCACTTGCTCCACACTGTCTATCACCAGAAATAACCTGAAATAGACTGTCAATTCAGAATCATCGAGCGCTCTCACTGTAGCAAACTCTGCAGTGGGAGCGTTCGCACTTATAGTCCATCTTATAATTTCAAAGAAATGGAAACTCCATTTGGCGAAATATCGCACGACGACATCATTACTCTCGAGTATAAGCTCCAGTGGTATTTGCGTTATGCCAATCTTCCAACCGCGACTCACCGCGATACAGCAACCGCACGCGCCGATTTCGGGCGCCAATATGAGCGCTATGTCGGCTTTCTATATGAATACAGCGGCTATAAAGTCGAATACAACGGATTGACTAAAGGCCTCGACGATGGCGGCATCGACTTGATTGCACGCAAACGCGGCGAGCTCCTATTACTGCAATGCAAGCGCTGGGATCACCCTGTTAGCATCGACGTTGTCTCGCGTCTGCATGGCGCTGCCGCGCGCTTTCTCTGGGACGCGAAGCGTAATATAACAGCGCGCACATCGCGCGTCAAAAGCGCTGCGGTGCTGGTGCTTAGCGGAACTGCGGATGACGACGCAAAAGCACTTGCAGCGGATCTTGGGATAATCATCCACGAGCGTATCAACTATCAGCCCTATCCGGCAATTAAAGCGAAACGCATCGCACCCAAAATCGGATATTTCCTTTTACCATTTTGCAAAGGCTATGACACACTGACGCTTAACCCACGTAATGGCGACCAACGTTTTTTATCGGTTACAGAAGCGCTGTTTCACGGATTCTATTTCCGGCCATATCATCGCGAAATCATCAACAAAGCGCTGGAAACGCTCAAAAACGCTGACGATCCTTCGCAAAATTTACACTGACAAATATCAGCCTAAAATTTATCATGCAATAATGGCTCAACCTGTAGATAACTTGTAGAAAGCCTGTAAATTCGTTGATACAGTCTCGCGAAAATCCAAATAGTTAGCAGGAAAATGCGAACAAAAAGAACAACAGAAAAAGCCTTTTTCAGGCAAGAATCATGCCAACGCGCGCAAGAAATTTCTGAAAAAATCATCTTCTAGCAATTATCAAGAACTTACGATATAGCGCGCTCCGGATTGTAAATAATTTTCGGCTTTTGCGTTTGCCAAATTGGATACATGCGTTATTTTTGCCCACATACAAAACGATAAGAGCGCAGTCTTGTCAAGTCGCAAGACAATTTTTTCTGGCATACGGTAATAATGAACGAAGAGAAGAATAATTCAATCCATCAGCTTTGGGAGCAGTGCTGCACAATACTGCGCAGCCGCTTGGGCGATGGACAGTTTAACATGTGGTTTGGCGGAAATGCTATCATACCGCAAGCAATTGAAGGCACCGATTTTATCCTCGAATACGGTAGCGGCACATATATCGACTGGTTTTTGAGCAGCTATGAGAGCATGATTCGTGATCTGCTCGAACAGATCAGCGGCACACGCTACAACCTCGTCTGCCGCGAACGCGCAAACGCCGAAGATGCCGGCAAGAGCGCGACTCAAGCCACGGCAACTGCCAATCAAACCAAAGCAAGCGGCAACGCCGCATCGCATCGCACTGCCAGCGGTTCCAAAGCCAGAAGCGCCGCAGCAGTCATCCCGGGGCCAAGCGCAGCCCAGCAGCCGTTGCTCAATCGCTTAAACCGCTCTTATACGTTCGAAGAATTTGTTGTCGGCGACAACAATCGTTTTGCGTACAATACATGCGCTGCAGTCGCGCAAGAGCCCGGCAAACGCTATAACCCGCTCTTTCTCCATGCCGCAAGCGGACTAGGCAAGACACACTTATTGCAAGCAATCGCACGCCAGCTGTGCAAAAACAACGGCAATATCGTTGTCGAATACCTCACATGCGAGGAATTCGTCAATAAATATGTCGAAGCGCTCACCAATAAGCAAGGCAACTCAACCATCAACGCATTCCGCAAACACTTCCGCAAAGTCGATGTATTGCTAATTGATGACGTCCAGTTCCTCTCCGGGAAGGATGCGATGCAGGAGGAGTTCTTCAATACATTCAATGCGCTCTATGACGAACGCAAGCAGATTGTCTGCACATCCGACCGCTTGCCGCAGGAAATCCCGGATGTCAATAAGCGATTGCTCTCCCGCTTTGAATGGGGCGTAACCGTCGATATCACGCGCCCGGACTTGACGATGCGCGAAGCGATCCTGAATGAGAAGCAATCCTGCTACGACCAGAAATTTACCGGCGAGACCATTCATTATCTAGCCAGCCGCATCACGAGCAGTGTGCGTGCACTGGAAAGCGCGCTGATTACGTTGCGCGCATATATCTCGATGTCCGGCTCATGCACTCCGGATGCGATCAGCCGCGAGCAGATCGACCAGATCCTCGGCGCACGGCTGGAGACCGAAGCAATCGCACAGTTGAGCATCGGCAAGATTATGGAATATGTCGCACACCACTACGATGTGCGCGTCCAGGAAATCAAAGGAAAATGCCGCTTGGCCGAAATTACACTCCCGCGCCAAGTCGCAATGTATCTCTCACGCAAATTGACGGATAAGTCACTGCCTGCAATCGCTGACGGCTTTAACAAGAGCCACCCGACTGTTATGCATTCCATCGAAGTCATCGAGAAGAAGATGGCGGAATGCGAGACATTCCGGCAGGAGCTCTCTGCGCTCACCCAAAAGCTCGCAGAA
>CAVGNO010000070.1:0-512 GCA_963630475.1 Blautia faecis
TTCTCAGTCACGTACTCCCGGTACGCTCCTTCGAAATTCCTAGTTCTGACGCAAAATTCTCTAACTCCACGGAATCAGGATGAAGGAAGCAGACCGATAGCCGGTAAAACGCGCGCACGGCGATGCGTTTACCGGGTGATGCCGCGTGCAGTGGAGAAGAGTGTGAAGGACGGCATGATCTTGCGGACGAAGACGTTGAATTCGGAGACGTCGTCTTTGGGGACGTAGACGACATCGCCGGGTTCGAGCATGACGTTGGGTGCGCGTCCTTGCAGGATGGAATCCAGATCGACTTTATACATCGTCGGGTTAGCGACGCCGCCGCGGATGATGATGACATACGGCCAGTATGTCTCTTTGACATATCCGCCGGTTGTGAGCAGTTCGAGCAATCCGAGGTTGTTATCCCAGAGGCGTTTATGTGGGGTGATGACATCGCCGATGAGGCAGACCATCGATTCAGAGCGGACGGCGATATAGACGTAGTCGCCTTTGCGGCTGGGGGTATTGTT
>CAVGNO010000070.1:522-10432 GCA_963630475.1 Blautia faecis
TTTTTCGATTGCGCGTGAGAAGTCCAGCGAGATGATTTTACCGTCGCGGATAAAGAGTGAGAGTTTAAGTTCTGCGGCATCGAGGACTTGTCCGTCATAGTATCGGACGGATGAGCCGCCGGCGCGTGCATAGAGGTCGGTGAGGCGCATGCCGTTAGAGATCTGGTACATATCGGGGCGGCCGACTGCGCCGGCGATTGTCGCGGTCTGGGATTCGATTTTGACGGGTGAGATACCGACTTTAGGGTTTCGGATATACTCCTTGAGTGCGTCTTCGATTTTTTCGGCGGCTTTATCGAGTGTGAGTCCGGCGATTTGGATTTGGCCGACGAATACCATCCCGATATAACCGTCGGGTGTGACGACGGTTGAGAGGGTCATATCGGAGTGGTTATAGACGCGGATTTCGACTAGGTCTCCGGCGTTGATAGTGTATGGTGGCAGTGGCTCTGCGGCGATGCGGATGAGTTCTGCTTCCTGGCGTGCGCGGTCTTTTTCGCTGAAGCCGTCTTCATCGACGATTGCGCTAGTGGATTCGTGGAGTGTGGGGAATTCGTCGTAGTTGCTGGTTGAGCGGTCATAGCATCCGGTCAGGATGCATAAGAGAGCTGCTGCAAAAGAGATAGAGAGTGTTGTGCGCATATTGTCCTATCCCCGGTTGGATTTTTCATAGCTATGGGTGTCCAGCATCGTGGCGTAGAGCTTGCGTTCGGCTTTCTGGTGGATTTTAAGCAGATAGCGCAGAGTCGAGCGTTGTGTCTGCTTTGGCACGACCATCAGGATGGACGTGTCGCAGACATCGAACATTTGCTGGAAGAGTATTCCGCATGTCGCCATATTGCCATAGCAGATGAGGATGATAGCGTCATAATCGTTTTCCAGTTCGCGCAAGTCTTCTTTGAGCATCAGGAGTTCGGAGCCGGAGAGTGTACGTGGATTTTCGACGGGGAATACGCCGCGATTGCCGGCGTAGAAGACGGCGTTAAGCGGCGTCAAAGTATCCGGAATCTCATAATTATGTGCGGAGACGACGCGGAGCAGGAGTAGTCGCTTGCCATTGGCGGCGAATTGCCGGATTAATGCATCGCCGACGGTTTGCGGGATATTTGCATTGATTTCGGGTGTGCCGATGAATGCGCGTTTTGCATTCGGGCGGAGCTGGTAGAATTTGTAATAGAGCTCGCTGAATGCGAAACGCCCGCGGCTGTCGCCGTCAGCATAGCTTTGATAGTAGAGCGGGATTGCGCCGATTGGCTCGAGGTCGTAGTAGCACTCCAGTTCCTTAAAGTTCCGCAAGCGTCCAAATGTCAGCTGGAGAATCAGGAGGACGACAGCGCAGCATGATGTGAGGAAGACTGCGAGGAAGAGCACGATGACGACGGACTTTTTGTTGAATGGGCTTTCGTGGTCGGAGAGATTCGCTTGTTCGATGGGCTGGAGTTCATTTTCCGCGGACGTCTTGAGGTAATTGAGGTCGGTCAAGCGCGATTCAGCAGTTTCGATAGCGCGTAAATTGGCGTCTTGCAATAGCTTGAGCTGATTGAGGCGCGGCAGGCACTCGATGATTTTATTCAGCAGTTCGTGGTTGTTTGCGATTTCGGCTTTCAGCACAGTGATATTGATGCCGATAGTCGTTGCGTCGCTAGCGACTTGCTCATATTCCTTCTGGAGCTTTTCGGCGAGGTCGAGCGTATTGGGATCGAAGTTATCGATGCCCTGGTTTTTCAGGAATGTATTGTACGCAGCTTGAGCGGCATCGCGGCGGTCATGCAGCGCGAGCAGTTTCGGGTTGCTCTCGGTATAGAGTGGCGTTTTTTCCGCGAGTTCGTTGTCGATTTCCGCGATTTTATCGAGCATTTCGCGGATTTTCGCAGTGTATTTGACGGCTTTCGGATTAATTTCCTTGATAGCGATGAGGAGCTTTTGTTTGCGGTTTTCTGCGTCGGCGTAGCGCACATTGAGTGAGGAGAGCGAGTGTTCCTGATCGCCGATCAGTTAGGTCAAGCGCGCTTGTTCGCCTTCCAAGTTCGGGATGCCCAATTCGCGTGCGATTGCGACGATTTGCTCTGAAGTATCGTGGATTTTCGCTTCATAATCGCGATGCTGCTGATTAGCGATGCCGGTCCAGTTTGCCAGATCCGCCATGCGGAAATTCTGGTATTCCTCTTTGCAGATGCGTGCGAAGACATTGGCTTTTGCGAGCGCTTCATCTGCGGTATTGCCGCTTGCGGTGATCGTGAAGATATGCCAGTGATTCTGCTTCTGGACAATTGTGATATTGCTGGCATTCACCGAGTCGTCAAAGCCGATCTTGTGCAGTTCCTCGGTAGTGCGCGCAGCGATGACCGTGCGCGAGAAGAGTTGCAGCATCGCGTTGTCGTCCATCGACTTGATATAATCGGAGTCTTTGGGCTGGAAGAGCAGCCCCAGTTCGGCGGTGTAGCGCGTCGGGGATTTCTTCGCTTGTATGACGACGTATACGCTTTGGAGGAGTATCAGCGCCACAAAGAACAGTACGAGCAGAGGGATATGCTTCTGCAGGAGCTGTTGAACCAGCCTGCGCAGATAATCCATCTTGATGAGCTGTTCCTGCTCGGGATCGATGGGAGCTGCGCTGTTAAATTGTGGATTTTCGTTTTCCATTGAATAGCTATCTAGTTAAAGAGCTGCCACAATTTCTGCAGCTTGGCGCGGTCTGCGTCATGGAATTCCTGCTGCTGTCTGTAAGTATTGACGTGAGCGCGGAAGAGCAGCGCAAGCGCTTTGGTCAATGGCTCGTCGAATGCCGTGCGTGAGATGTCGGCATCGCCGGTACGGATGAGCCAGCGGACGCAATTGCGCAGTCCGCAGAGGTGATTTTGCCGGCAGAACAGATGCAGTGACGCATCGATGACTTCGGGTTCTTTGATGCACAGCGCTGGTTGGTCGAGAAAATCGCACAGTGTCCTCAACCATCTTTCGCGCAAATCACTGACAAGTGTATTAGCTTGCGGCTGGAGAGTAGATTCCGGCGTGAATTTGCGTTGCACAGCATCGCGATAGAGCGCGGGAAAGCCCTTGCCGAGTGCGTCAGGATTGAGCTGTTCGAGGAGTGTAGCGCGTTCTTCGATTCCCCAGCGGTATTGTGCGGTCATCATGAGCCAGGAATCGCCGATGCCGAGGATGCACTTATTGAGATTGCGGTTGATGAAATCGAATTCATCCTGCTGGGCATTTTCGTGGAGTGCGTTCAAGTGTTCGTCTGCGAAGAGCAGTCCCATACCGCGGTTGAACATCAATCGCATCGCTTCAATCTTCGGCATCGTCTCTGCAGGCAGGATCGGGATGGCTTTGCGGATGATGTCTGGTGCGCCGCAGAGGACGACATGGCCGCGCACGAGCTCCTGCATCATCAGCTTGCGTGCATTGCGGTTGAGATCCATCAATGTCAGCGGTGCGCTGAATTCGACATCGACTTTGAGGAGCTTACTCCAGTGCTGGCCGATAGTGTCAAGCTGGCGTATGATGTGTTCACGCGCGCTCTTTGATGTCTCGGTCCGCACAATTGTGAACAGATCCAAGTCGTTATAGAGTGTGAACGAGCCGTCTGCGTTGGTGCGGACGCCGCCTTCGCCGCGGCCGTAGCCGCCGCCGAGACAGATTGCGAGCAGCTCGTGGATGCCGAGCGCTTTGATGTCGTCGGCAAGTCGCGGGATGCTCGTGGCAAGCAACTCTTCTGCGCGTGGATCAGATGTGCCGGTAAAATGGTTCATTGTGAAGACACATCCTCATAGTTGCTGGCGAGAAAGCGGTTGATGTAACTGCGGATTGCGATATGGAGAATCATCGCGATGCTGCAGTGATGGTTGTAGTAGAGGTCGTCGATACTCTGTTGTTCAGGTGTCATCGGCGTGCCGAAGCCCTCGCTTGCGCACAGGACGTAGTAAGTATCGTGGTTATTACGGCGGATGAGCCGTCCGCGATGCAGGAGTGCGCGCCAGATCTTCGGATAGCGATCCAGCGAGAGCCATTTCCAGCAGACGCTACGGCGGAATTCGCTGCCGAAGAGCAGTGCAATGATGTATCCGGGGAGGCCGACGATTGCGAGGAAGACGAGCAGGATGTATTCGAAGACTGTACAGAGTTTGAAGCCATGCAGATTACGGATAACCGACGAGATACTGACATCGTACTGGTCGATATATACGCTTGCATTGACATTGATGATGCGTTCGCCATCAATAATCATGTCAGTGAATTCCGTATGGCTGCCGACGAATGTGCGGTTCATGACGAGCGTGTGATTTAGCGTTGTCGCGTAGTCAATCACTGCGCTGTCGCCGATGATGACGCCATTTTTGAGGACGCAGTCGCGTTCGATGCAGATGCTGTCGCCCAGCATCACTGGCGTCTGGATTGTGCAATTTTGTTTGATCGCGACATCCATTCCGATGAAGACTCCGGGTTCATTGCCGTATCCCGGCAGATTGCACCAGAGTGGCTCTTTGAGCAATGTGAAATTGAGTTCGAAGTAGCTTTTCAGCGAAGTGACTGGTTCGATTGGAATGGTTGATTTAAGCAGAACGCCGTCTTTCCAGAAGTAGAGGCCGTCTTCGGCGTGTGCGGGGTCATCGCACGTGACGAATTCGCTGAAGATTTCGGATGGGTCCTGGCATCGCGGGATGAATTCGCCGCGGAAAATCAGCGTTCCTTCCGCACTGTCCAGATAGCCGTAGTGGCGATGCAGGAGTTTTTCGAGCGATGGTGAGAGCGACTCGCCTTCGTAGTTGAGCTCCATTTCCCAGTATTCTGCACGTTCCTGCAGGAGCTGTGCCAATCCGGCCTCTCGTGCGTAATCGAGGATGCGTGCACGCTCAATCTTGAGCAGCGAGCACAGATCGAGGATGTGGGTGAGAAAAGGCTTGCCCGCCAGCGGCAGTGAGCAGAGGCTTTGCTGGGGGAAGAATTCGTCACACCACTCGAAGTTGCTGGAATATGGAGCGATTAAAGCGTTCATTTAGTAGGCGCCGCGACCAGTCAGGATGGCTGGAATCGTGCGCAGGAGGATTGAGATGTCCTTCCAGAAACTCCGTGATTGAATGTATTCTTTATCCAGCTGGACTTGTTTGGTGAATGGTATGTCGCTGCGCCCCGAAATCTGCCACAAGCACGTGAGGCCGGGGATGACATTAAGGCGTTTGCGGTCTTCCAGCGTGTAATGCGCGACTTCGCGCGGCAGTGGCGGCCGTGGGCCGACCAAGCTCATGTCACCGACGAAGACATTGAAGAGCTGCGGAAGTTCATCCAGACTGGAGCGCCGCAGAAGCCGGCCGAGGGGCGTAATGCGCGGATCCTGGCGCATCTTGAAGATGACGCCATCGCGGGATTCATTGCGCTCCATCAGCTCATCCTTGTGTTTATCCGCGCCTTGGCGCATCGTCCGGAATTTGTAGAATTTGAAGTGCCGGCCATAGCGTCCGACGCGCACTTGGGTGTAGATGGCGGGACCGGGCGAGGAACACTTCACTGCGATTGCGAGGAAGATGAGAAATGGCGAGAGGAGGAGGATAGCGATGCCGGAAGCAGCGATGTCCATCACGCGCTTGAGGAAATACGAAGCCATGACAGTGAAGTTCCACAGCTTCATGCGCACTTTTACGCGTTCGCTGCGTTTAGTGCGTTCGGCCAGCTCAAGCGCCAATTCATTGAGCTGGTCATTCAAGTTTTCCGGCGGTTCGCCCATCAATCTTCCGTGCTACTCGACGAGCTTCTGCATTTGCGCAGCGCAGTCTTCCATTTGGCGGACGAGTTCGAATTGAGTGCGGCAGCGGTCGAGATTGTGATTTTCGCGATGGATCTTGAAGTATACGTCGCCTTCGAGATAGTCGGTGAGGAAGCGCAATCCGGTTTCGAATGTGAGGAGGCGTCCCGAGAAGGGGAGCAACCGGCGTTCTTCTGGCGTCAGGAATGCCGCGGCTTCGGAGAGATAGCCCTCCAGGAGCGCTTTGAAGAACTCCATGTGGAATTGGACTTTGCTCAAATCGCGTTCGTCTTCCGCTGCATCTGAAGTCGAAGTGCGGATTTCGTCGCCAAAATCGTAGAGGACACTGCCTGGCATGACAGTATCCAGGTCGATGACGCATGTGCCTTGGCCGGTGACGTCGTCGAGCATCACGTTGTTGATTTTAGTGTCGTTATGGGTTACACGCAATGGCAATTCGCCATTGGCCAGTTTTGCCGTGACAATGCCGCATTCCTGTTCGTGTGCGAGCGCGAATGCGATTTCAGCTTGGCAATCCTTTGCGCGACCGAATTTGTCCGCAGCGAGGACTGCTTTGAATTTCTCCATGCGCTTGGGCGTATTGTGGAAATCCTTGATCGTCTCTGCGAGTTTGTCGCCAGGCAATGCGCGGAGGAGATATTGGAATTTGCCGAATGCGCGGCCCGCTTCGCGGCATTGATCGGGCGAAGTGACGACATCGCACGTGTGTGCGCGTTCGATGAATGTGTAGCAGCGCCAGTAGTTTCCGGCGTCATCGCGGACATACAGCGTGTTTTTGCGTGACGGTACGAGCGTGAGCGACGCGCGTGAGACGTCGTTGCTGCCGGCTTCGATTGCGGCTTTGCGGACAAAGTCCGTGACAAGCGCGATATTGCTCATCAGTGCGGCGACATCGGGGAAGATGCCGGTATTGATGCGCTGGAGGATGTAATGCACTTCGTGTCCGCCCTGCATTACAGTGAGGCGGATGGTGTCATTGATATGGCCGGAGCCCCACGGCTGCGCATCAGTCACTTCGCCGCGCCAGTCATATTGCGTCAGAACCGACGCGAGTTTAGCATCAATGTCGTTCATGATGATTTCACCTATCCCCACAGATTTTCCGGATAAACGCCTTCCTGAGTGAGTGTAGCGATGCGGCTGGTGACCATCTGGTGGTCCTGCGGATATGTCATACCGAACCAGTGCTCGGGCGTCGTGCGCAGATACGCTTTCCATCCTGCATTTGCAATCAGTGAATTGACTGCGAATGGGATGTAGAATTCCGCTTTCATCGCGGTGCCGTTTTGCTTGAGGAATTCAATGAGCAGCTCTTCCAAGCGCGGGAAGAGCGCATCCGGGAAGCCCCAGAGATTCATCGAAGCGGGCTCCAGGCCGGTCAGCGGCTTCCAAGTGCCGTCTTCATCCTGATACTTCGCGGCAGTGCCGTCGGGGACGATACTAGTGCGCTCAACGATGCCGGTGAGCAGCCCTTCGTCGTTGGCCGAGCAGATGCCGCGCGAGACTGTGCCGTTTTCGGAGAGTGTCCGGTTAAGCTGGAATGCGACCATCGCGCAGCTTGTCGGCGTGAATTGCGCTGATTTGAAAAAATCAGTCAGCTGTTCGAATGAGCGGCGCCCATAGAAGTCGTCGGCATTGATTGCGGCAAATGGCCCGCGGATTGCGTTGCGTGCGCACCAGATGGCATGGCCAGTGCCCCAGGGCTTTGTACGGCCTGTCGGGACAGTGTAACCCGCCGGCAATTCATCCAGTGACTGCACGACAAATTCCATTTCCATGCGGCCATCCAGTTTGCGGCCGAAGTGTTCGCGCAATGGCGCTTCCAGTTCCTTGCGGATGATGAAAACGACGCGCTTGAAGCCTGCGCGCCATGCGTCAAAGACCGAGTAGTCCAGGATGAACTCGCCGTGCGGCCCGACCGGGTCCATCTGTTTGATTCCGCCATAGCGGCTACCCAAGCCGGCTGCTAGTACTAGTAATGATGGTTCCATGATCGTAAAAAAAGGAGAGAAAAATCAGGTTAAGCTCTATTCTTCTTCTTCGACAAAATTACTCTTCAATGCGGCAAAGAGCTTCTCGCATGCATCGGAATTTGCATTTTTAGCGGCGTCCTGGAGTTCCATTGCCAGCCCGCGCAACGGCATCAGGCCGACAATTGCCGCATCGCCTTTGAGTGTATGCGCTGCGGTCGCGAGCGCTTGCCAGTCCTTCCGGCCAAACGCATCGCCGGCTTCTGCGAGCTTTTGCTTGAATGTCGTGAGGAACTCGCTGTAGATGTCATCTATCAGCTGCGGGTCCTCGACGCTGAGTTGTTGCTTCAAGTATGCTTTTGCTGTTTCTTTTTGTGTCATTTTACAGCCCTGCCTTACCTTACGCTTGCTTGCTTCCTGGTATCTTTATGATAGTCCTGTTGAGTCCGCCCCAGTTCTGCACCGCAATTGACGTAGCGACTTTGCGCAGAATCGGGATGCCGCGGCCATTGCTTGCGTAGTTTTCCGTGAGCTCATCGAGTCTTCGATCGACATCGTCGGGGTCGAGATTTTGCAGATTCTGCTTCCATGTGCGGCCATGCTCCCAGATGCAGATTTGTATTTCGTCATTTTCCAAGCAATCTACTTGGAGGACGGTGTAGTCGTTGCGGATGCTCTGGTTGCGCAGGCCATGCTTGAGGATGTTGGTCAGGACTTCGGAGAGGAGCAGCTCGGTTTCTGCGCATGTCTTTTCCGAGAATCCCTGCTCTTTCAAGTATCCTGCAGTTTCCTGGACATGGTGATCTATTTCTTCGCCGTCTGCCGGAATCATGCGGATAAAGTGTTTTGCATCATCATCCAGCTGCTTGCGGATGATTAACAGCGTGCAGTCATCCTGCGCATGGCGGAAGCCGCGGCGAAGAATGGAGTCATAAACGCGATACGGCATCGACCAGACCGTGTTGTCGCCACGATATGCGGCATCGTGGACGACGGACTGGAATGTCTCGGGAGTCAAGTAGTATTCGCCGTCGCTGTCTTGCGATTGATCGAGCAAGCCGTCGGTATAGACGAAAAAGATTGTATCGTCGTCAAAATGGTATTCGATGCATTCTTTTGCCGAATAGACGGTGTCGGGCGCCATGCCGAGCGGCAGTGCGCCATGGCCATCGGTGTTGATGCGTGTCAGTTTGCATCCGGGGTGTTCCATGCAGAGCATGTCGGGCATGCCGCAACAGAGTTTGCGCACGACGTTGTTTTCGAAATCCCAGAAGGAGATATGCGCGCATGTGTAGAGGATTCCGGAGAAGTTCGTGCACAGGAAACGGTTGATCATCCGTGCGATGACTTCAGGATTTTGCGCATTCGTCGAATTCACTGTCTGGTGCATGAATGTCTGTAGCGCAGCCATCACTAATCCGGCGTGTGTGCCATGTCCCGAGATGTCACCGAAGAACATCAGGACTTTATTGGGGCCGATGTGAAAGAAGTCCAAGAGATCGCCGCTGACGCGCTCAAGTGCGCGATAGAAATATGAGTACTCGAAGCCATTGCCGATATGCGCCCACGGCGGCATCAATGCTTGCTGAACTAGTCCGGCCAATGACTGGTTGCGCTGCATGCGCATCGCTTGATAGCGCGAGAGCTTCAATGCTTCAAAAGAACGCGTGATCTGCCGTAGCTTCTGTAATAAAAATTTTGCTTGACCGCATTTCGGCAGATAGTAGGAAAATAGGTCATCCATGATCTGTGCGAAAAGCTGGTTGTCATTCGTATTCTCCGCAGAAGTCATGAAGATAATCGGCAACTCCGGAGCAAAGACACGCAACTGCTCGCGAAATGCAAAGCCATCCATCGGCTGCATGACAATATCCGAGATCACGACATCAAAATTGGTGTGCCGTAATGCCGCGAGCGCTTCTGGCGCAGTAGCTGCTGCCGTGAGCGAAAATTCTGTGCCCAATAAGTACGCACGAATCGCAAGCCTGATCACCCGCTCATCGTCTAACAGCAGTACTTTGTATGTACGGTCGTTTCCCATTTCGTCACTCATCGGCCGGCCCTCCTCAACATTTGGAGCAACAGGCCTCCAATGCGTTGATTCAGAACACAGCGACGGCAACAACTGTCTGTCTGTCTGTCTGTCTGTCTGTCTGTCTGTCTGTCTGTCTGTCTGTCT
>CAVGNO010000071.1:0-957 GCA_963630475.1 Blautia faecis
GGTGTTGAGTGTTTTCATGCCCGGCACCGGGATCAGAAACGTTCGATGGTGAGCCCGCCGTCCACGTTGATGACCTGTCCGGTGGAATAGGCGAGGGAGCCATTCGCGAGCGCAGCCACGGCTTTTCCGATATCTTCCGGCATCCCCCAGCGGCGCTGCAGTGTGAGGCCTTCGGCGATCATCTTGTCATATTTCGCGGAAACAACGCTGGTCATGTCGCTTTTTATGACGCCGGGCCGGATTTCATAGACCGGGATGTTTTCGTCTGCCAGACGAACCGCCCAGAGTTTGGTCGCCATGGCGACTCCTGCTTTGGAAAGACAATATTCCCCGCGGTTGATGCTGGCGTAGTCGGCCGAAACCGAACCGATGTTGACGATACAGTGAAAAACGCCGTTTTTGTTTGCCATGATCCGTTTCGCCGCAAGTTGGGTGAGGAAGAACGGACCGCGGAGATTGATGCCGAGAACACGGTCGAAACTTGCTTCGCTCATGTCAAGCAAGTCTGCCCGGACATCGGGAGCCACGCCCGCGTTGTTGACGAGCATGTCAAGTTCTCCGAAGTCGGCGGAGAAGGAATCAAGCAGCCGTTCCCGGTCTTCATGACTGGAAATATCGCACTGATAATATTCAAATTTTCCGGAAAACTCCGAACGCAGCGTTTTCAGCCGTTCTGCGCAGGTTTCTGCTGCGGCACGCCCGCAAAATGCGACACTGTGTCCCTGTTTTGCCAACTCGGTTACGATTCCCGCGCCGATTCCGCGCGCTCCGCCTGTGACTAAAATATTCATTGAACAAGTCTCCTTACCTAAATTCGTTGAGTTGATTATTTCGCGTGATAATTCCGCGTGCGACGTTGAAAACGGCGGCATCAGCAGGGATGCCTGGTGGGATGTGAGTGCCGGCAAAAATGACTTGTCCTGCGTTCCAAATATGTTGCAGGAATGCGTCACGGCG
>CAVGNO010000071.1:967-10423 GCA_963630475.1 Blautia faecis
CGGCGCGTGGCCTCCAATTCGCCCAGGACATCATCGACTAATAATGTGACGCTGTTGGCGCCGAGTGCATCGCGCAGAATTCCGGTGACGGCGAGGCGCAATGCCAGCGCGGCAGTGCGGCATTCGCCTTCGCTGCCATAGTTGCTCAAGAGGCGTCCATCCAACAAGCACGCAAGGTCGCTGCGGTGGATGCCGAAGCGAGTCGCGCGGTCGCGGCAGTCCCGGTCGTAGTTATTCTGCAGATTTTTCGCATATTGCGCGGCAAATGCGCTCTCGTCATCCTGGATTTCGTCCATGAGCGCACCGCATCCCGTGAGGAATTTGACGCTCATGATGCGTCCTTCGGGGAAGAATTCGCCGGAGAGCGTCTCGAGCTGGCGATTGAGCTGTGTCGCGAGTTCTTTGCGCGCAAATTCGATTGTAGTCGCAAGCTGCACGAGAATGCTGTCGTATGCGGTGACAGTCTCGCGCTGATATTTCTGCGCAATCTTGAGCATTTCGTTGCGACTCTTGAGCGCGTTATTGCTGCTCTGCAATGCGCGCATATACTCTGGCTGCAATTGACAGAGCGCGATATTGAGGAAACGCCGCCGCAGGCTGGGCGCGCCCTTGATGATGTCCAGATCCTCGGGGATAAATGCCGCGCAGACGAGGCGTGTGATGAAATCGCTTGCGCGCGCAATTTTATTGCCATCGACGACAAATTCGCGCTGTCGGCCTTGTCGCACGCCGAGTCGCGTCATGCTTTGCGATGCGCCGTCTGACACTTCGCCATAGAGGCAGAATTCCTGTCGGCCATATTGGGTCAGGTGTTCCAATTGGCTGGTGCGGAATGATCGCAGCAGCGAGAGGTAATAGACGGCTTCGAGGATATTCGTCTTACCCTGGCCATTGCTCCCGATCAACAGATTTGCGCCAGGTGCAAACTGCAATTCCTGATGATCGTAATTACGGAAATGGTCGAGTATTAAACGTGAGAGCATGCGCATAATATAAGGTATCTGCAATTCACGTTCTCTTGGTGTATACGCCAAGGGAAACACAGATCTACCACCTCAAAAATCGCGCATGTAGGGCCGGCGGCTTGTCCCCGGCCTAACAACGGGTAATGAAGATTTTGTGTTCTGACATCACGTGTTATGGGAGCATGTAGGGTCGGCGGCTTGTTCTCGGCCTAACACTTCGGCGGCATATCCCTTACTCCACGTTTAATTGTTCGGTCCAGAGCGTTTGCGGATCAACTTTAAGCTCATCGAGTTGATAGAGCAATTGCAGCCAGCATTTGCGGTGAGTGACCAGCTGTTGCGCAAGTGAATTGCGTGCATTCGAGAGGTCGTCTTGTGAATCGAGGTATTCGCGGATGGCGATGCGCCCATCTTCAAAGAGCAACCGGTTGTTTTCAACGCGGCGTTCGGCCAATGCAATTGCAATTTTCTGGATTTCGACTTTCTTTGCGTAGCTACGCAGGTTGTTCCATGTATGCCGCAATGACCGGATTAGCTCATCGCGTGCTTCATCGACTGCGCGTTTCTGCTGATCGTAGCTGATTTTTGCGCGTTTAAGCGCAATTGTCTGCGTGAGGCGATCCAGTGGCAAGTCTGCGTTCAATCCGAATGTAAAGTCGGTGCCATGGAGACGCGGAACACCCCAATGACTGCCGTTGATGCTACGCGCTGATGCTGATGCGGAAAAATCCAGCTTTGCGCGCATTCCGTCCTCCGCAATCTTGACTGCGCGCTCGGAGTCCTCGAGGCGGTCGCGTGTTGTCGCAAAATCGAGGCGCCGCGCGACTGCTTGCTTGATTGCGTCATCCAGCGGCATGCTCGGCGAGGGCAGCTCAATGCGTTCGAGCACCGCCATGTCCTCTTTGTCGACTTCGATTTCCTGGTCGAGCGGAATTGCCAGCGCGACTTTCAAGTCGTCTTTGGCGTTCTGAATCGATTCCTGATAGGATACGATGTTTGATTCAGCGCTCAAGAGCCGCTGTCGCGCTTGATCGACATCGCTTTGCGTGACGCGGCCGCTGTCGCGTTTGGCTTCAGACAGCTCGCGTGAATACTTCAAGCTCGCGTAATTTTGCTCACCGATGCGCAGATTGGCTTCGGCATTCAATACTTCGTAGTAGAGCGATGCGATATTAATTAACAATTGTTCGCGCGTACGGATATAGCTACGCAATGCGTAAATCAAATTGCGCTCGGCTTGCGTGAGTGATTCGCGCGCAATCAGTGCACCGCTGCCTGCCAATAACGGCTGATTAAGCGTGAGATTGGCCAGCGTCTGCATGCTGACCGACCGGTCGCCTGTGCAATAGCGGATTGTCGCCAGCGCAATCGACCCGGTGATGCGCCCGCCGGAAAGCAGCATCTTGTTGAATCCGACACTTGAATTGGTCGTAAATGTCGTGGAGGAGGGCTTTTGATCGACGCCGAGGAGTGCGGCGAAATTATTGGTTGGATTCCACTCCCATGAATGCTGCTGCGCACGCAAGCTCAACGCGCTGTTATACAGTGTCTCGCGCGCATTTTGATACGAGCGGCTGTGCTTTGCGGCCAGCTCGAGCGCTTCGCGTAAATTGATCTGCAGGACATCTTCCGGCTTGGCATTTTCCGCCGGCTGCCACGCATGATAGCTGTCGATGTCGATTTGTTCGAGTGTCGCATTTTCGCCAAACTGGATCCGCTGCGCTTCGGTGAGCAACGCTGATGCATCCTGATCCAGCCGCGTCAGCCGCTGTTGTGTCGTGCAGCCGCCACCAATCAACAGCAGCGAAAGCAATATCGTGAGAGTAAGGGAAAATGCACGGAGAGAGGAAAACATAAATCAGAAGTGTTCAGCGTCGAGTAATAAAGCGTATGATGAATGCGATAAGCGGTCGCAGATCCCACCAGCGGACATATTTGCGCGCAATGCGGCATGTGTCCACGCGCGCTCTGCTACGGGATGAATTAGCCGCGCCGCCAATTTGCATCGCGACAAGCTCATCCGCGATGAATTTCCACCGCAAATGCGCTTGCGTGCACCGCCAGACAAAATCGTAGTCTGCCGAGACGCGGTAAGACGCGTCATAATCACCGACGCGCTCATAGACGCGGCGGCGGAAGAAGCATGCGGGATGCGGCAATGGCATCAGATACGGAAGCAACTTGAGCGACCGCGGCGCGAATCGGCCAGTTGTGTGATCCTGCGCATCACGCCATAAGAGCACGCCTGCGACTGCATCAATTGCGGCGTCTGCGGCGAATGCATTCCGGACATGCGCGAGCGCATCTGGCAGATAGTAGTCGTCCGCATTGAGAATTGCGATGATTTCGCCGTGCACTTCGCGGAGTGCTTGGTTCCAAGCGGATGTGATGCCGGCTTGCCCTGGAATGCGCACTTGCGCAATTAGCCGCACATCGACGCCGGCTGCTACAAATCGCGGTTTCCACTGCTCAATCAGAGCGATGGTACCGTCAGTAGAGCCGCCATCGATGAGGATGTATTCTGCTGGGCGCACAGCTTGCGTGATGACCGATTGCATCGTGCGCTCAATTGTCGCCGCAGCATTCCAGCATACTGTAATCAGACTGATTGACAGATGATCACGACTGCTCATGCGTATCATCCTTCGGCGTGAGCGGCTTGGGCGTTTCGGCTTCGCGCAGTGCGATTTGCCGCACGAGGTCGGTCATCTGGCGCTCAATGCGCCGAAATTTCGCCAGCACGAGCAATCCGCCGGCATACACCGCGAGTACAAGCAGATAGAGGAGTAAATCCGCGCCGCGCCCGACGCCGACCAGACTTGCGGCATAATTGGCCAGCTCCGGGAAAAGCACTAGCACTGCGCCGACCGCTAATTGCGCAATGAAAAACAACCGCGTTGCCAAACGATTGCGGATTATGAGCAGGCATAAGACCGCCAGTAGGAACAATCCAATGATGAGAATGATCTTAATCGGCATAATGCCCTTAATTTACTACATACAAAGCATGACGCATGTTTCTACCGCGAAAAGCACAGAGTGAATCAAGATAAGATGCGGTGGTGCGCGAAGCTTTTTTTCTACCACGAAAATGCGTTCACATTTGTTGGGCCGGGGGTTGTCCCCGGCCTGGCGTGGGCAACCAACATCCCGACGGTTCCCAGACCGAGCGTGTGTTCCCAATGACATCGCGGTCCGACATTACGCATTCCTTGTCACAAAAATCTACGGGAAACCACACGCCACATGTGCACAAAATCCCGGCCTGTAGTTTGATAATAGATAGCTACAAGAAAAAACGACTACCCGAGGTCAGGAAGTCTGACATTGAATCCGCACAGGATAAAGAGGTAAAGGGGATTTTTGTTTTTGATGGAAAAAAATCCTCACTGCGGTTTAGAAAAAAAACTCTGCGGGTGGGCGTATATATGCTTGGGCAGTGGAGGCGTCGTGCAGTTGTCGAGGCTGCGTGGAGTGCTGAACCCGCCGTTATGGGGGAAAAAAAAGTTTCTGCTTGTCGGCAGTATGGTCAACAGGCCTTGTAGTCACAACGGAACCAGGGAAAAAATGTATGATAGCAAGATTTTCAAAATTCCGCCGCATAGCGATCGCTACGAAGCAGTCATGAGGGAGGCCGCCCGACGTGCCGTGGCACGAATGAACTCCGACATGGACACGGAGCCGGAGTTTGATGCAGAAGTCGATGCGCTGGTAACTGACACGGAGCCGGAGTTTGATGCAGAAGTCGATGCGCTGGTAACGGTCACGGACCTCTTCGAGGCGCTGTGCTGCGTCCATCCCACGGTATTCTCCGAGTTGCTGGGTGGTCTGATTACCGTGCCAGCGGTCGAACCGGCGGAGGACGTCGATGACGACACTGAGGTTTTCTACTCCGCCGAGGTGGACAAGTACCTTTCGCTATACGGCGGAGCCATCATGACGGTCATTGAAATGATTGCCGATGAGGAGGTCGTGCTGGACTCCCTGCACATTGCCGCGGTGCTGCTTAAGGAGCAGCCTCCGGAGGTCAAGAATCTCCTTTGGCTCAACGGCGTGACAAGCGAACATGTTTATGCGCGGTGCACCGACGTCCTCCGTAAAAAGGTAGCGGAGGAGGACGCAATGCGATGCAAGCGCAACCGCGCCACCACATTCGAGAACATCACGAAAATACGCGAGTTCCTTCTTTCCCGATGCTTTGGGCAGGACGCAGTCATCAATGCTATCGCTGCACAGCTATCCATCGCCTGGGGGATGCACGACGCCAATCGCGGCCGCAAGCCGCTATCCTTCTTCTTCGTAGGTGCGTCTGGCACGGGCAAATGCCACCTGACTTCGATGCTCCAGGAGGCATTCGAGACCATACTGGCCATTCCGAAAATACAAACCATCGATTTTTCGCGCTTTTCCGACGAAAAGATGACAATCGACCTGATTGGACGAGACGGCGCGTGGAAAGACGGCGGCCGCGAGGGCGTGCTGACTGGCGCGGCGGCCTCCAACCCGCAGGGCATCATCGTAATCGAGAATTATGAAGACGCCTATACGACTGCGGTCTCCTACCTGAATACCGCGTTGGGAATGGGCTATATGGAGGACGCATATACCAAAAAGACCGTCTCCTTTGCCCGAAACATCTTCGTCATCATCACGCACAAGAAAGAGTTCGCCGAGTCAAACGAGATCCTGGAACTCATCTCAAAGGACGGCGAGCCTCCGCGAGACAAGATTATCGAGGGGCTGGTGAAATTCGAGCCGACTTTCCATTCCACGCTGCAGCAGGTCGATGCGCCCATGCTGTTCCGTAAGCACGATTTCAACTCCTTTTCTACCATTCTCAAGGACCGGTTGGCGGCATTGGAGCGGCGTTTTACGGAGTCCTACGACGTCAAGTGCGCCTTCCATTCGGAGGAAATCTTCCGGCTGCTGATGGAGGCGCAGCCTAGCGTAGACTCGGCGCGACCAATCATGTCGACGCTTGATGCGACCATCCTCATTCCCCTGCAGACCTGGCTGATGAACAACTATGGCGAATTTGAAAAACGGAAGTTCATCCGCATCGAGTGCGAGGCGCTGCCGGACTTCGATGGCGCTCCGGAGCGCAACGCATACGAGACTTTCGAGGCATGGCTGGAGGAGCGCACGCGCCGTCGCATCCTTCAGGCAAAGCGGCTGATTTTCAACCAGGAAATCACGCTCACCGACGACGCAGTGGTGCTGCGGATGAAAGACATCGCCTACACCATGCTACCGAGCATCGAGGACGCAGGGTACTTCTCCGTTACCGTACCGGACGTCTCCTTTGCCGACCTGGTCGGCGTGGACATCGTGCGGGAACGCGCTTCCGAGGTCATCGACTATTTCAACCATCCAGACAAGTGCCAGGTACGGCCAGACACGGGCATTATCCTGTATGGACCGCCCGGCCGCACTATCCCAAAGAGGACGTTCCCATGTGCGTTTGACGAACGACGAGGTATCGACCTTTATGATGGATGGCATACCAGGACTCCTCGTCAAAGACTCGGTGACCGCCCCCGCGTGCTTCTGGATTGACCATAAGCACGTGTATCTCCGCACCACATGGTCGCAGTGGAACCCTGTCAGCCTGGATGAGCCGGCGCATGTTGTCGCCTTGTGCAATGCCCCCTATTGCCAGCTTGTTGTTTGCGAAAAGCGGCGAGTAACCGCGCCGGTTTACCACATTGCCGCACTACCAGAGGGACTTTTCTCCACGGAAAATGACTCAGAAAATGCCGAGAATACTGACTTGCTCGCTCGATGCCTGGAAACGCCGATAATGCCCCTCAGCACATTCGATGAATGCGTGAAGAAAATCAAACTGTCCGCTATCGAGGTCTCGGAATTGCTCCCAGAGGACCTGCAGGTCATCATAGGCGTACAATTCGCTGACGACGTGGCGCCTGTCGTGATTACGACAGACAGCCATACGCTGCTCCTGGAACTCCTGCCGGACACCCGCAATTACGTCTTCGTGCCACAGAAGGAGGAATGGGATACCTACACGCTCCCCGATGCCTCGGAGACCATCGTCTCACTGAATTTCGTCGACCGGCTGCGACGCATGAAAAAGCACCTCGCGAATAATGCACCAGAGGCGAAAATCGACATCGGTTTCCTCTCGGGAAGTTTTGCGACTGACCGGTTGAGGCAAGTGCTACCGAGCGAGCAAACGGAAATCAAACTGGTAACCTACGATACGCTGGAAGAATTTCTGTTGAAAATTTTCTAGACAGAAAATTAGGCAAAAGGCAGTTTTGTGGCTCCATGCGTGGTAAAAAGCGGCGGGAAATGACTTAAGTCCATGCTAAGCATGTAGAAAACACCGGGCAGTTTTTCCAGGACTGAGGTTCAACTCCCCGCGCCTACAATCCATACAAAAAAAACGGAAACGGAGGGAAACGGAGGGAAACGGAGGGAAACGGAGGGAAACGGAGGATAACGGACGGGGGGAAGAAACGCCCCGCCCGTTCCTTGTGCTGTGCCCGGGGCGCAAGCTCCGGTGTGCTGTTGGTCAGTTTGGGGGCGGGGCGCCGGGGCCGCCACCGAATCCTCCGCCGGGGCCGCCGCCGAATCCGCCTTGTGTTCCGACGATTTCATTGATGCGTGCGATACCGTCGGTCAGTGCATCGGAATCGGTGCCAAGTTGTGCAGAGAGCTGGTCATAGAGCGCTTCGCGGACGCTATTTCGCATATTATTGACGCGTCCGAAGAGTTCGCGCATATCTTCGCGGTTATCGCCGCCGCCTTGGCGTGCATTTTCCATTGCTTGTTCGAGTTCCTTGAGGCTTTCCTGGTAGTCTTTAATGGCAGTGCGCTGATCTTCGGAGAGCATTGATGTATCCAGGTTATTCAAGTATTCATCGCGGCGTTGTCTGCGTTCCTCTGCGCGTTTGCGGTGTTGTTCCATGCGTGCTTGGATGCGCTCGTATTCTTCGGGGTTGCTCTCCTTGAGTTCTTCCAGATTGGGCGGTCGGCGGCGGTTGCGTCCGCGGTCATCTGTGCGTTGATTGCCGATGCTTTCGAGCTGTTTCTTGTATGCGTTATTTGCGGTTTCGAGTTTATCGATATATGCGTTGAGTGCTGCGATTTCTTCGTTGGTGTCGCTGCTGACGGCGGGCCGCATCGAGACTTCGGCGACTGCAGGCGTCATCGTCGCAGGTGATGATGCGCCTTCTTCGACTTCAGCGAGTTGTTCGCGCAATTGCGTATTTTCCTGATAAAACCACACTGCGGTGCCGAATGCGCATGCGGTGCAGAGAGCAAGAATTACTATGCATAATCCGTAGATGCTTTGTCTATCCATTATCTGTTACTCCCGTATTATGTTTTTACTGATTTCAGTACGGTTACGGCTTTATAACGCGCCACCTTCTTATTTATTGTTCCTGAATCCGTGGAGTTGATTCTTTTGCGTGATAACTTTGTCATTTCTCAGTCACGTACTCCCGGTACGCTCCTTCGAAATTCCTCGTTCTGACGCAAAATTCTCTAACTCCACGGAATCAGGTTGTGAGTATTCTTGGAAATGACAATTTTTGGGCGGTTGTGAAAAAATACGGAAAATGAGATATAGAATACTGATTTTGTGATTTTTCCGCTCCCGAAATTAGCATAGAATAGAGTAAAAACCAGAACAGGAAATTTTGTGAAGGAAAACAGGCGCATTTTGTTGATTGCCGAATGGCAAGTTGGAAATTTGGTCGAAGGCGTCGTCAATTACGCGCGCAAGCACAATTGGCACTTGGTCTTATGGCATGCAGGGGATGTGCGGGAAGCGATCAGGAACTGGCGTGGCGATGGAATTATCGCGAATGTCGCGTATCGCGGGTTGCTGACACGCGAGAATATCGCGAATCCGGGGATGAAGCTAGTCTCGTGTGTGCCGTTGAAGTATCGCAGTGTGCCCTATACGCTGGTGCGTGAGGATGACGAAGCAATTGGACGCCTAGCGTTTGATTTCTTTGTCGGTTATGGCTTCCGTCATTTTGCGGTCTACAGTCATTCGCGCCGCGGCAAAGCATTTCGTCAAGCGGTTGCGGAACACGGCTTTGGCGATTGCGCGCATCTTGCGACCTACGCGTCACCGGAAACGCTTGCGGCGTGGCTGTGCAAGTTACCGAAGCCATGCGCGTTGCTTGCGGAAAACGACTGGGATGCGTCAGATGTGCTCAATCTCGCAATGCTCAATCACATCGGCATCCCGAATGACCTAGCGGTACTGGGTGTCGGCAATGACCTCAATGTCTGCCGTGCATCGTCCATCGGATTGTCGAGCATTGACAGCCGGCTTGCGCATCTGGGCTACAGTGCGGCAGCAGAGCTGGATCGGCTCATTGACGGCGGCGATCCCAATCCCGACGGCATTGCAATTGCGCCGGCGCAATCGCCAGTCGAACGCCAAAGCGTCAATTTCGCGCAAGTGGGCGAAGACCGTCTTGCCGACATCATCGATTACATGGAATCGCGG
>CAVGNO010000072.1:0-9977 GCA_963630475.1 Blautia faecis
GCAGCTGTGCGCGGCGGACGCTCAAAGCCCAGCGCTTTCATCATCGAACGCATCCGCACGCGCGGTAGCAACGGATACGTATTCGTCACACTTAATACACGGCGATAGCTGTAGAAATCCGCGACGCCGACCGCAATCTCCGCATAGCTCAATGCGAAGACGGGAACAAGCCAGAGCGGAATTATCGCCAGTGTCCGCCAATTGAAACAGTGGTGGCACCACGCGCGGAATGCCGCCGAACGCGCGAATTTATACGCAGCAAACATGTACAGCGCATAACACGCAATTATCGCAAGCGCGGCGGGGATAATCGTCGCGTAATCCAGCCCCATGCTGGAAAACCCGCCCGGCGTAATCAGCAGATTCAGCACAAAGCCGTTAAAGTGGAAGGAGAAATGCCGGTAGATGCAGAAATCCGAAAAGAGGAATATCGTGACAGATGCGCCGACAAAGCCCGCCAGCAACCACAATCCCAGATGCCAGCGCGGATGCCGCGCCGGAGAGACTGACTCAGCAATCGACGCAATCAGCAAATGCGGCAATGTCAATGCCGCTGCCAGACCAATGCCCGCCAGAAGCAAATACATGATTACGCCAATCGCACTCGAAGTACTGAAAATGGAATCGACAGTATATGCCGCGGCAAGTAATAATAAAGGAAACAGTGACAGCAGCTCAACGGCCACCATCACTGAACGTCTGGATGGAATCTTGTCGTCATTCATGGGCGAAGATTATGTAAAATTATCTTTATTCTTTGCAAACGCGCATAATATATTTTGACCAGATGCGACAAATTGGCAAAATGGTCTATTCTTACCAAATGGCAATATTTGCGATAATGCACGAGGATGCGACAGACATCGCATGTAGGCCATAGCAAAAGTATTATATTCAACCGATTCCCAAAATCTACCACTCTATTAGTTTCATCCGACATTGCTCTCGCTGTTTTTTACATTCATAATGATGCTTGTGCTAGTGCTGATGTGGTGGCATCTGCAACGCGCTGTCACATGCATTGACCGCACTGGCAAGTGCTGGACGCGTCATCCGCATCTATGGCGCATCGGCTTGGCGTTGCTACTGGTGTTTTTCAGCTTCGGCGCGCGGTTGTACTACCATTTTACCGGCGCGGGGCTGGTCACCGACACACTGCCGATGATTCTGACATTCGTATGGATGGTCATGGTCATGTGGTTCTGCACTGTGCTGCTGGCAATGGATGCGTGGAATTGCGCAGTCGTCGTCATTCAGGCATTACGCCACAAACTCGACGTACACAAGCCGTGCCGAATGCTCTTTTCACCGCGCTGCATTGTATTATGCGCAAGTGCGTTCACGCTGATTGCGCTCTTAAGTGGACTGTATTGCGTGCGCCATCCGCGTGTCGTCTATCAGGAGTTTTCCAGTCCGCTGGTGCCAAAGGAGAGTGACGGATACCGCATGATGCTAATCAGCGACATCCATCTCAAGGAGATGCATTATCCGGACGGCATCATCGAAGCAGTCGAGGACGCAATCGCAAGCGAAAAGCCCGATGTAATTGTCCATGCCGGCGATTTCATCGACGGCCCATGGAGCAACGATGTCAGCAAATACACGAATCGCATTGCGCAATGGCATGCGCCGGACGGCAAATTTGCCAGCTACGGCAATCATGACGGCTATTCCGGCTGGGATGTGAGCGCAAAGTGGCATGAGCGCGCCGGATTCACATTGATCGGCCAGCGCAGTGGCAATGCATCGGCGAATCCGCAGCCATGGCTCTTTTTAGCGGCGGCGGATGACGAATCGGTGTGGACGCCATACCGCTATGGAATGCCGCGGCAGAAAGTGTCGCGTGAAGAGCGCAAGAAGAGCCAGGAAGCGATTCGCCGCAGAGTCGAGACACTGCCGGCAGTGCCTGATGCGCAACTGGGCATCTTGATTCGCCATCGTCCGCAGCTTCCTGCAGCACTTGCGCCGGAATACAAGATGATGTTGAGCGGTCATACGCATGGGGGGCAAGTCTTCCCCTTCAATTTCATCGTCTACGCGACGTATGGTCTTCGCACTGGCGTGCCGCAGTGGGCGCGCGCAGTCTGGGTTTACATCTGCCGCGGCACCGGATTCTGGGGACCGCCCCTGCGTTTTCTCGAGCCGCCGGAAATTGTCATTATCACATTCCATTCCGAAACATAGTATTTCATCATCATGGCGATCAAATTCTACAATTCATTAACGCACAAAGTCGAAGACTTCAAGCCATTGCAAGAGGGCAAAGCCGGCCTGTACACATGCGGTCCGACTGTCTACAATTTTGCCCATATCGGCAATTTCCGCTGCTACGCATTCGAGGACATCCTCAAACGCACGCTTATTGCATCCGGCATCAAAGTCCGCCATGTGATGAATCTGACCGATGTGGATGACAAGACAATCCGCGGTTCCCAAGCGCAACATAAGCCGCTGCGTGATTTCACTCAGCAGTACAAGGAAGCGTTCTTCGAGGACATCAAGACGCTGCGCATGCTGCCCGCCGATGTCTATCCTGCTGCAACTGACCACATCCCGGAGATGATTGAGCTCATTCAGAAGCTCTTTGACAAAGGCATCGCATACCAAGCCGAGGACAAATCCGTCTATTTCTCCATCGCGAAGTGGCCTGAATACGGCCAGCTCGTTAAAATTGACCACGATGCGATGCGAGTCGGCGTACGCATCAAGATGGATGAATACGCGAAGGATTCGATGGCGGACTTCGCGCTCTGGAAAGCGTGGGATGAAGCTGACGGCGATGTGTGGTGGGATTCACCGTGGGGCAAAGGCCGTCCCGGCTGGCATATCGAGTGCTCCGCGATGTCGTCGAAATATCTCGGCAAGACATTCGATCTGCATTGCGGCGGCATCGACAACATGTTCCCGCATCACGAGGACGAGATTGCGCAATCCGAAGCAGCGAATGGCTGCAAATTCGTCAATGTCTGGATGCATTGCGCGCACTTGGGCGTCGATGGCCAGAAGATGTCCAAATCGCTCGGCAATTTTTACACACTCAAGGATTTGCTTGCAAAGGGTTACACCGGGCGTGAAATCCGCTACGTGCTCATCGGCACATACTACCGCCAGGGCTTGAACTTCTCCTTCCAAGCGCTTGAAGAGGCGCGCGGAAATCTCCAGCGCATTGACGCATTCCGCGAACGCCTCGAGGACTGCGAAAAGAGCGGCCAGGGCTGCGAAGTCGCCGCAGATCTCGCGCATCTGTGCACGAAGACCGAAGAGGATTTCCGCGATGCATTGCAGGATGACCTCAATGTCTCCGCAGGGTTAGCCGCGCTCTTCGATTTCATCCGCGAAGGCAATCGCGCAATGGATGCCGGCCGTTTCAACGCGCCGACTGCTACGCGCGCATTGCAGACGCTTCATAAAATCGACGAAATTCTCGCGGTCATCGAGCCAGATGCGGCGGATTCCGCTGTCCCCACCGAAATCCTCCAGCTCGTCGAAGAACGCACTGCCGCGCGCAAAAACAAGGACTGGGCAAAAGCCGACGAGATTCGCGGAAAGCTGGATGCCGCCGGATGGATGGTCAAGGACACACCGAAGGGCGTGCAAATCCTGAAGAAATAAAACAACGCGATGGTTCCTTCCCTGCGTTATCTTCATTTTCAGCTGACCGGCGCATGCAACCTGCATTGCAAATTCTGCGGGCAGGACCGCGGATTGCGCGGTACCGGTCGCACTGCGCTCCCTGTCGAATTCTGGCTTGACATGGCGCGCCAAGCCGCACAGCTGGCCGCACCGGCAGTACCGGAAATCACACTCTGGGGTGGCGAACCGCTGATGTATGAGCACTTCGATGAACTCACGCAGAAGCTCTTCGCAGCACAAAACTGCCATCTCCATATCGTCACTAACGGCACGCTCATCAAGCGCCACGCCGACGTGCTCTCCAGATGCATGGACGAAATCTTCGTCTCTGTCGATGGCAGCCGCGAATTGACAGATGCAGTGCGTGGACAAGGCACTTACGATGCACTCTCCGAAGGCATCGAATGCATCAAGGAACGGCGCGGCAAGCTCGTGCTAATGGCCGTCATCTCCGACGACAATGTCGAGTACATGGCGGAATTGCCGATGATGCTTGCGCATTTCCATCCCGACCGCGTCATCCTCGGCCAGCTCATGTATCTGCATCCCGACGAAATTGCCGAACACCGTGCGCAGACTTGCCAGCGATTCGGGCAGGACTACGCACAGCTCGCCAGCTGGGCGCGCAATGACGACCATGCGTATCTGGAAAAACTGCGGCGTGGCGTCGCGGAACTGCATGCGCGCAGCTATCCATTCGAAGTGCGCTTCACGCCACACGCATATCCCGATGCGCTGGACGCGCCGCATTGTCAAATGCCGTGGCATCGCATCCACATCCGGAATGACGGCGCATGCGGCTTCTGCACCGACTACTTCGGCTTTAGCGCGGGATCGGCATGCGAGACATCGCTGCGCGACATCTTCTATGGCGAAATGGCGGAGAAATTCCGCCAAGCGGCTATTGACAACGCGCTGCCCAGCTGCCGCCACTGCCCATGGCGCAGGCAGCTGGTGGACACCGCGCAAGCTTAACCGCGTTACTGAATTTTTCACTGAACTATCTGATTTTACTGTAAGTATGGATATCACCTACCCTGTTGCCGGTTGGCAATTCGCGTGTTCGCATGATGCGTGTGCGCCACAAAAATTAGCGATTGACGGCAAGACTGTATTCAGTTTCCTGCATAGCCGAATTGACGGCGCAAGCGACGACGCGCTCATTGACGTGAAGTCGCGGCTTTATCATCGCGGCGGCTGCGCAGTCTTTGAGGGCAATGGCGATTTCATGCACGGCACGACACCTGTGCCTTTTCACCAGAATTCGCGCATGGCCGCCAACACACTGCGCATGACCACCGATATCCTGTGGCCCAAAGCGACTGCGCTCAAAAACGGCATTGAGCTGGGCAGCGCAGTCCTCGGCAATGGCTGGTGCCGTTATTTCACCGTCGATGCCAACACAACAGCACCAGCTTGGCATGAGATGCCGGACGCACAAAACAGCACAGTCGTCATCTCACCGCTGCCCACAGCAATCGTCTTTGAACGCGAAGACGGCACACGGCTCGAATTCGGCCTGGGCGATGACATCTGGCGCTGGGCAAACGGCTTCAACAGCGAGTCGCTCAAAGGCAGCGGCAAGCTGGAAATCAGCTGCAATGGCGGGCGTTATACACTGCGCCGCTGGGTGACACAATGCCCACCCGTGCCACCGGCGCCGAAACTGCCCGCGAAGCCCGTCCCCGGTGCTTATGGCAAACTGCCCTCGACCGAGCCGCCGCAATATATCCCGGATGCACGGCCATATCGCTTCAACTCATACATCGCGTGGAGTGACTCCATCATCGCACCCGACCACGCCGATTTTGCTAATCTGACCGCACTGGATTGCAGTGGCGCAAATGGCTTGGACGCAACTGCACTATCCGCATGCGGCGCTGCGCCCGCGATTGCACTGAACTGCAACCAATTGCCAGTGCCAAAGCAGAATTGCCGCCAAGCGCAAAAGAGCGCATGCTGGTGTGGCCGCGCGACTCAACGCCTCTATCGCCGCATTATCCGCCAATTAGCGGAAAACTCCAAAGAAGGCATCCTGCGCATTGACGGCATGACGCCCGGATGGTGTGACACCGCATCGCATGTCAATCGCAAAAAGAGCGCAGCGCACTGGGATTTGAATGCAATTCTCGATACTGCTATCTGGACTCGCCAGATTCTCGGCGACGGCTGGAAAATCTGCATTCCGCAGCCGGCCATCTGGTGCGAAATGCCGTCGATGCAGTGCTTAGGCGCCGAATCCGGCTTCCGCATCAAATCGCAGGAAATCGAAGAAGACTTTGACGACAGCGACGTATGAGCACAGCGCAAAGCGAATATCAATTTGTCGATGCGGGTGCAGGACGCAAGCTCGAGCGTTTTGGCGAGTATCTGCTTGACCGCCCATGTGCGCAAGCAGTATGGCGCCCACAGCTGCCGCAAGATCAATGGCGGCGCGCGCAAGGATTCTTCACGCGCGAAGGCGGCAGCCGCTGGGAATTGCGCGCACCACGCATGCGCGACGGCTGGCAATGCACGCTCGACGGCATCACATTCAACTTGCGTCCGACCGATTTTGGTCATGTCGGAATCTTCCCCGAGCATATCCGTAGCTGGCGCTTGTGCTCGGATGCGATTCGCAATTGCGGCCGCGCTCCGCAGCAGCAGGACATCCTCAATCTCTTCGCATACTCCGGCGGCGCGACTCTGGCAATGGCACGCCTCGGCTGTAAAGTCTGCCACTTGGACGCATCGAAAAAGATGGTCGAGTGGGCACGCGATAATGCACGCGTTAATCACCTCGAAGACGCGCCAATCCGCTGGATTATCGATGATGTGCAGAAATTCCTCAAGCGCGAAATCCGCCGCGGCCATAAATACGACGGCGTCATCCTCGACCCACCCAGCTTCGGACGCGGCACAAACCAAGAGCTCTTCCAGATCGACTCCAATATGCTCGAACTGCTTGCGCTATGCCGTCAAGTGCTCACGGACAAACCGCTCTTTATGATGCTGACGTGTCATACGCCCGGCTACACGCCGCTCGTTCTGGAGCATCTTGTCGCGCAAAGCATCGATGGCGGCCACTGCACAACTGGCGAGATGACGCTCCCCGCAGAAGCGCAGCAGATGGCCGTCCCCAGTGGTGCGTACGCATTCTGGCAATGCTGACATAGCGACAGCAAAAATGCGTGATTGAGCAATGGCGAAGTTATGGAGCAAACTCATCGACATGACGAATCCCGGTGACGAAAGCTGGCCACCATGGCGCGATACCGGCCGCAAGCTCAACTACTATGACGACCTCTCGATCATCCTGATTATCTGCCTTCACTGGGTGCCGCATCTCAGGCTTCTGTATGTCTTCATTTCAGCGCCGTGCGCGTGGCTTCCCGCAGTACGCACATACGGCTGGCAAAAATATCTTGAAATCCTGCCGCACGAGCCCAAGCGCCGCAAATTCATCCCATTGTACATCATCGGCGGCGCAGCGCTCCTGATTGCGCTCTGCACATTCATCAACTGGGCACTCTATATCATCATCTTCGGTTGCACAAACGCTGCGGCACCACCCCAGGACGCCAATGCGGTGATGCTTACGCAGAGCAACTGGCCGAAGCTAGTTTACTTCTTTGCCACTGCAGTCGTCATCACGCCTATTTACGAGGAAATAATATTCCGGCTAATCCTCCCGCGCATAATCATGCGGGGCTTCCCGTATGCATTCGCGGCATTCGTGAGCTCACTCGTCTTTGCAGGCCTGCATGGCCCGCTCTTCTTTGTGCCCGCGATGTTCTATTTTGCCATCACACAATGCGCAATTCAACGCTATTGCGGCACACTCACCGCTATCGCAACGCACGCGCTGTATAACACATACGTATTTTTCGTTTTAACCTGATTCCTATTATGCCGCTCAACCTCTATCTCAATGGCACAAACGCGACTGCACTTGCGCGCGAAGTCGCAACCAGACTCGGACGCCCACTGCTCATCGAAAATGACGCAGACGCATTGCGCGCAATCAGCAAAAATGACGAATTCGCAATTGTCGCGTGCAATTTCACCACATGGCCACGCGGTCTCAAAGGCGAACTCATGAACAGCGGGATGCTCATCGAAGCACTGCCGGACAGCGCCGATGCACTCCTCGAAATGACCGCAAAGTGGCGTGCAGCACTGCCGTACAAGACCACGCTCTTCAAATCGCTGCTGCAGCAATGCGCGAAAGCATCCGGCGAATTCGGGCTCTTTGCCGATGGCGACCGCATCCTCGTCGGCGTCTCCGGCGGCGAGGACTCGCTGATGCTCATGCATCTGCTCACCGTGCTGCAAAAACGCCTGCCCTTCCGCATCGAAGTCATCCCTGCAGTCATCGACATGGCATACGAATCCTTCGATGCACAAGCGCTAATCGACTACTGCAACCAGCAGAACTGGCACTTGCATGTCGATCGTCTCGACGGCATCCAGGAATTCTTCGCGCAAAACAATGCGGACGACAAGCCCTGCGCGCTATGCTCCCGGTTGCGGCGCGGACACCTCCATAGCATGCTTGCTACGCTTGATTGCAATAAACTCGCACTCGGACACCACCTCGATGACCTCTGCACGAGCTTCCTGATTGCGCTCTTCCGCGGCGGCGGACTCAAGACTATGGCGCCGAATACATTCGCTGATGGAGGAAAAGCACGGCTCATCCGGCCGCTGTGGAATTGCCGCAAAGCAACAATCCACCAAGCTGCTCAATTCTTCAATTTCCCGAAAGTCAAGTCATGTCCGTATGAAGAACAACTGAAGGATGGCGACCGCTATTTCCTCGGCGCACTCCTCCAGCAACTCGAATCGCGCTTCCCCGATATCTATAGCGCAATGCGGCACTCCATGGGCGATATCCGCATCGCACACCTCCTCGATCACCGCTTCAATCACCTCGATGACCCGGACGCAGGAAAATTCTGACGGATAAAACGGAAACGGAGGATAACGGAGGAAACGGAGAATAACGGAAACGGATGATGCTGTTCTTCCGCACGCGCCACGTTAGGCCGGGGACAAGCCGCCGGCCCTACACGTTCTGTGCCCGGGGCGCAAGCTCCGGGATAAAAACGGAAACGGAAATTAACGGATTCCGTTTCCCCTCCGTTAAAATCCGTTAATTTCCGTTTCCCTCCGTTTCCGTTTTATCCGTTTTATCCGTTAATTTCCACTCACCTTTTTTTCTGGAACCGATGCGTTCGATGAGGCCATGCTGTTTCAGCGTCGCAATATGCGTACGTACCATTCGGTCTGATATGCCGAGCATTGCGGAGAGTTCCGAGCTGGTTATATGGTTATTTTGACCGATCGCTTCAAATATCTTCCAGGTGATTTCTTTTATTTCCGGATATCTTGCCCGTAATTTATTAGGAACTTTATTAGGAACTTTATTAGGAACTTTATCAGTATTCTTATCCAGGTGTTCATTAAGCGTTTTCAAGATTTCGCCAAGCATAAAATCAATGAAAGGCCCTGATTCGCCAGCGGCGTTACTCTTGCCAATGGCGTCGTAGTACGCCTGCTGATTCTTGAACACCATATTTTCGACTGGGAGGAATTGAAAAACGGGAGCCAGTTTTCCAAGAATCAACGATTGCCAAAGGCGTCCGGTTCTGCCATTTCCATCAATAAACGGATGAATAAATTCAAACTCGTAATGAAATACGCAGGAACGAATCAACAGGTGATCCTTGGCTTGCTTCAACCACGCAAACAGGTCGTGCATCAGTCCCGGCACCATCTCTGCTGGAGGCGCTAAATGCACCAACCCCCGTTCATTGAATACGCCCACTTGGCCATGACGATATTTTCCGGCATTATCGACCAGCGCATCCATCATCATTGCGTGAGCGCGCAGTAAATCCGCTTCCTTGAATGCGTCCAGTTTGGGATACAATTCGTAAGTCCTAATCGCGTTTCTTACTTCCTGGATTTCACGTATAGGCGCAACGACAGCTTTGCCATCAATGATATCTCGCACTTCGCCTTCAGACAGTGTGTTTCCCTCGATTGCCAGAGAACTGTGAATTGTCCTGATACGATTTGCTTTGCGCAGATGCACGCCATCAACAGCTTCCAAACGCAATGCGTACCTCTCGATCAACCTCGAGATATCTGCAATCCGGTTGATCGCGTCAGCGGATATGGTAAATGGCGGAACGTACATGTGTTGATAAAAAACGGAATAAAACTGAAACGGAGGATAACGGATTTTAACGGAGGATAACGGATTTTAACGGATTCCGTTTCCCTCCGTTTACGTCCGTTTCCGTCCGTTATCCTCCGTTTCAGTTTCCCCCGTTAATTTTTTATACAGCCCCTTCAAT
>CAVGNO010000073.1:0-9855 GCA_963630475.1 Blautia faecis
CAATGCGGTTAATTTAGAGGGTGGATGATTTGGGTGTCCCATTGGCGAAAACAGGTCCATCCCATTCGAACGCAAATTCTTCACGAAAGACCTCTTCCGGCATCCCCATCCATATTTTGCCGGATTCTTCGCCGCACTCGCATACATCCTCGTGCTTATGGCGACCGGAATGGTCACCAACGTCAGCTATGTCCAAGCATTCCGCCAAATGAGCTTGCCTGTCGGAATGCTCCTCGGTATTATCTTCCTCAAAGAAAAATGCACGCTGACGAAAGTCGTCGGCATCACATTCATTATCGGCGGCCTCATTATTACCGTGCTGTGATGCGGGAATATTTTAACGGAAGGAAACGGACAACATTTCCCGAAGCGTGTGCTTCGGGCACAGGACAAGTAGGGCCGGGGCTTGTCCCCGGCCTATTACCAAAGCGGCTTGTCCCCGGCCTGGCGTAGGATCGCGCATGCGTAATCCATTCGCGGCTATATCTTATGGCATTATGCGGTCGGCAAGTCATTTAGTCATCTTAATTACGCTCATTCTGCTAGCGATATTTGGTGTCGCGTATATCTACAGCACGGGATATATCAGCAGTGATTATCCGGTGCGCCCCAATTGGCTACGGCAATGCGTATTCTTAAACGCAGGTGCTTGCGTTGCGTATTTTTTTGCGCGATTGGACATCCAGAAGCGCAGTTGGCAATTGCTGATTATCAGCTGTTATCTGTGCAGCGTCATATTGCTGGTTGCGGTGTTACTGATGGGGCGCAGTGTCGGAGGTGCACGCCGTTGGATCGCGTTGGGGCCACTCTTTTTGCAACCGGCTGAATTTGCCAAAGTCTTTACGCTTCTGGCTGGCGCAATAGTGTTATCCGGGGATTTTCTGCGCAGCAAATGGCTGGAATTGCCAGTTGCATTATGCGTATTTGCGGTGCCGGTATTGTTGATCGCGCGCGAACCGTCATACGGCAATGCGGCATCTGTCCTCCCGGGATTAGCGCTGATGATCGGGTTGCGCTTTTTGCCAAGCTGGCTATGGCGTTGCGCAATTGCGGCATTCATGATCGCATTCTTCGTGGGCATTGCGGGATTATACTATCTGCGTTCTCTGCCTCCCGAACCGGTAAGTCAGACCGTCGTGCAAAATGACACCAGCACAATAAAATCGCTCTTACGAGGCTATCATCTGAAGCGGCTGAAGTCTTATCTCTCTCCGCGGGGCGGTTGGAATGAACAGCAATCGCTCATGACAGTCGCAGGCGGCGGATTATTCGGCAAGGGCTATCTCAACGGCACGATGAAAAGCCTTGGCTTCCTTCCACGCACAGTCGCGCCGACGGATTTCATCTTCGCAGTAATTGCAGAAGAAGGCGGATTTCTCTTCGGCGTCCTCCCCGTCGTAATACTCTATGGGCTGCTGATTGCTATCGTGATGCATTGGGCGAGCCGTGCGCAAAACCAGTTGTCGCTCAATATCCTTGTCGCCGGTAGCTCGCTATTGATGGTTCACATCTGTGTTGGCATCGGCATGACAATACGGCTGTTGCCAGTCATCGGGCTTCCACTGCCATTGCTCTCATACGGCGGTTCTTTTACAGTTGCGATGCTCACATTGATTGGCGCGATGATAAGCTGTGATCGCGCAACCATGCCGCAGGACGCATCAGAGCATAATCCCGACGCACCAGCGATATTTCAGATTCCACTGCTCTTCCGGTTGAAAATCTGGCGGCAATAAGCGCATTTTACGCAGAACTGCTCAAAATTTTGTCTATTTGTGCGAACATTTTGGACAGACGCCATAATAATCCAGACGCATGTCTTCAGTCTTGAAGCCACTCTCGGCTAAAAGGTCGTAATCCTGCGGATGTTTGACCGGGATGTCATATATTTTGCCGCAGACCCGGCATTTGAAGTGCCCGTGAAATGACGTATCGACATCGTAGCGCACTTCGCCATCTTCGATCATCACCGGCATAATAAGGCGGTGTTCCGCAAGTATCTTCAGCGTGTTATATACAGTCGTCAGCGACAGCGTAGGATGATCCGGAAGCAATGCGCGATAAATTCCCTCGGCCGCAGGATGCGTGCGATGATTTAACAGATAATTGTAAATCATCAACCGCTGCTCGGAAAGCCGCAAGTTACACTGCTGAAACAACTCAATTATCGCTGGCTTGGACATGTAAGTGATTGTGTTGAATTCTCTTGTTTGCAACCATGCACTTGCTTGTGACTGTACTGACATGCAAATGCACGGTTGCACTTTTCGCGCTACTTGTTAAAATAACGCTTCAAGAGCCCAGCGAATCCCCGGCCGTGACGCGCTTCATCACGCGCCATCTCATGGACAGTGTCGTGAATTGCGTCGTAGCCCAGTTCCTTCGCGCGTTTTGCCAAATCGAATTTGCCTGCGCATGCGCCATGCTCGGCATCTGCACGCATCTCAAGATTGGTCTTCGTGCAAGGCACGACGACTTCACCGAGCAATTCAGCAAAGCGTGCCGCGTGATCCGCTTCCTCGAGTGCATAACGGCGATATGCTTCCGCAATCTCCGGATAGCCCTCGCGATCCGCTTGACGGCTCATCGCCAAGTACATCCCGACTTCCGTGCACTCACCGGTGAAATTCGCACGCAGACCTTCAAGCACCTCCGCATCGACATCCTTCGCAATGCCGATCACGTGCTCCGCAGCGAAAGTCTTCTTGCAGCATGCGCCACATTCCGACGCTTCCTGAACCAAAAACTTGCTGCCAGGGCACTTGCACTGCGGGCAAAACGCAGGTGGCTCATTCCCTTCGTGGACATAGCCGCAAATCGGGCAAACGTATTTTTTCATCTCTTTCTCCTTGTTATTTTAGTCTGGGGTAATTTTCTAGTCGGAACAATTTCCATTTTGTAGCGACTACAGACTTAAAATAAATCACGTTCCGCAGTTTGCAAATAAAAGGAGAGATTTTTTTTATTTCCGTTTCAGCGCATCCAGCAGCGCGATGCAGCCGACTAGGATGTCAGTATATGTGCGTTCGAAATCGCGTGTATACCACGGATCTGCGACATCGCGTTTCTGTCCATCCCATTCCATCAGTTTTGAGAGTTTATGCTGTTCCGATGCGGGAATGATGCGTTTTAGGTCGCGCATATTTGCGCTATCCATTCCGATGATATAATCCCATTTTGCGCCATCTGCAGCGGTGATTTGCCATGCGGCGCGTGGGTGATATGGCACATCATGCAGGTTCAATATTTCCTTTGTCGCGTAGTATGTATCGCTACCGATTTCATCAGTATGCGCAGCGGCGGAATCGATGACAAATTGCTCTGACAATCCAGCATCTGCGACCAGCTTCTGGAAGATAAATTGCGCCATGGGCGAACGGCAGATATTGCCGTGGCATACGAACAGTACTTTTATCATATCAGGTCATTCCTGCGTGCAGCCGCCGATGACGATGACGGCTTCGCCCTTCGTTGTCTTTTCCGCGAATTGCAACGCTAGTTCACCGAGTGTGCCGCGATAGACGCGCTCAAATTGTTTTGTCAATTCCATGCAGACTGCGCCTGGGCGTTCTTCGCCGAGGACATCGCGCGCTTCCGCAAGAAATTTTCCAATTCGATATGGCGACTCGTAGAAGATCTGCGTATGGCGGGAATTCTTGTCTTCTTCGAGAAATGTCCTTCGGTGCCCTGGCTTTTTTGGCGGGAAGCCCTTGAAGATATAGCTTGATGGCGGCAGCCCAGACATCAGTAGCGCAATCTGCACCGCACTAGCGCCGGGCAGCACTTCGATTTCGTGGCCGGCCGCGATTGCAGCGGCAACTGCCGGATAGCCAGGGTCGCTGATGACTGGATAGCCGGCATCGCTGCATAACCCGACACGCTTGCCTTCGTCCAGCCATGCGACAATGCGCGCCGCCATATTGCGCTCGTTATGCTCGTGGTTTGCGACATAGAGCTTCGGGCGTTCAATGCCGAGAAGATTGACCAGATTGCCAGTGTGGCGCGTATCTTCGCAGCAGAGGACATCGAGCGTCGGAATAAGCGCTTTCGCGCGTTCGGTTATATCGCCAAGATTGCCAATCGGCGTTGCAATGAGATAGAGCTTTGCCATACGAGAGTTCGTTTTACTTCACCATTGCAAACAACACGACGCCGATGAGCAACAGCAGCAACGCGCATGTCTTCTTCAGCAAGTATTTTTCATGGAGGAAGCATCCGCCGCAGAAGAATGATACGCACACCGACATGCGGCGGAGAATGGAGAGCATGCCAATTTGTGCATCCGGATTGGCGACTGCGTTGAAATAAAGCCAGTCGGAGAGGATGAGGAGCAGTCCAATCGCTGGGATGCACCAGCGCCAAGTGAATTTGCTGTCCTCACGCAAGAATTTGCAATGGGGTTGCAGGAGCCAGCAGATGCCGATGATTATCAGTAAATCGATCGAGAAATGCAATTGGACTGTATCGACAGGCAGATGGAGGCGATGCATGAGCACGCGGTCATAGATGCCGCTTGCCGCACCCAGAAGCGTCGCGGCAATCACCATCTTGATGCCGCGGTTGCGCCTGGAGAAGCCCTCGGCTTTGCCGATCACCGAAAAGCAAAAATAGCCGGCAAAGATGATGCACATTGCCACTGCTTGCCACAGTGTCGGGCACTCGCCCAGCAACACAAGTCCGCCAAGTGTCGCCCAGACCGACGATGACGTACGAATTGGCGCGACAATCGAAATCGGCATGTCATGCAATGCAAAATAACCGGCAATCCAGGACGCCGAGACCAGACATGACTTCAGGAATACCAGGCACCACGTCTGCCACGTGCACGAGATAGTCGAGACAAAACGCCCAGTCGCAATGGAAATTGCGATGAGCGATAGCGTGCCAAATGCCGTCGCGATAAACAGCACCGGCATCACGCGGTTGTTTTGCACGCCCGTCTTTTTCGCAAAGTCGTATAATCCGAGCGCGAGCGCAGAGCAGAGTATAATGAAAAACCAGTTATCCATTACGTCAATTCTACATAACTTATTACATTACAATAAGTTATGTAGAATATGTTATCTACTTCCGGATAATTTCAGCCGTGTGAGCGGTGAAATCGAAGTGTCCTTCGACGACATGGCCGTCGATGCGTGATGTGCCGCGCCAGATTTGCGGTGGGTAATTCCATGCGCGATCGACGGGGACTGTGTCATATTCGTCATGATGGCGGATGATATCCTTGAGCCACTGTGCGCGCGCCGGATTAAGCGTGCTCATGCGGTCGGAGAGCAGCAGCGAACCGCCGCCGAGCATGATGGCATCGCGCCAGAGCGCGCATTCCTGTTCGGTGAGTTTCGTATTGTCATCACGCACGATGATTGTATCGGGATCAGAGATGAAGAATCGGCGGTTCATGTATGCGTGGTTGATGACATTGCGGCAGACGTTCGGGACATTCGGCGCTTCATCGTATGGCTCGCCAGTAGTCCAGTATGGCGTGATGTCCGTGCCAATGCGGTTGAAGTCCGCAATGCCGATAATTGCAGTCGTCGGCGCAGTGCAAGTCAGAATCAAGCCGTCTTCGCCAAAGCCTTCGCGGATTGCTTCCATCGCGCGCTTGAGCGCATCGAAGCGCGTGTATGTCTTGTCGTAAAGCACGCCATTGCGGATAGATGACGCCATCTCGAGGAAATCGAGTTTGACATAATCGAAGCCCATCTTGCGGATGTTGCGCATGAGGTCACGCAACCATTCGCGCGCAGCGGGGTTGCTGCCGTCAAGAATCGCGCAATTTCCGGTACGCCATGGCGTCGTGACAATCGGCTTGCCATCTTTGTCATGAATCATGTATTCGGGATGCTTGCGCCAGACTTCGCTGTCCATCGCGACTTGGAATGGCGCAAGCCACAATCCGGGGATGAAGCCATTTTTCTTTGCGTAATCCGCAAGCCACGCCAAGCCGTGCGGGAACTTCTCGTTGCAGACAAGCCATTCGCCCAGATCGTGCTGGTAGCCGTCGTCCAACTGGATATACTTGACCGGATATTCGTCCTGATGCGCTTTGAAGAAGTCGATATTTTCGACCATATCGGCTTCGGTGACTTTCTCGAAATAGTAGTACCAGCTGCACCATCCCAGCGGAGCTTTGTGGTTTACGCGCGCATTGCAATTGGCGCCGAGGATGTCGGCAAATTCACACAGTAACGCTTCTGTGCCATCATTGCCGATTTTGACCAGCAGCTCTTCGGCTTCAATTGTCTGCCCCGGCGCTAATTCACGCCCATCGCAACCGCTGATGCATTTGACGCATGCGTGCTGCCCTTCTGCATCGATGACAAAACGACCATAGTGATGCTTTGCGGTGATAAATGCCATCAGGAGCATCGGGAGCTTCTCACCCGCTTCGCCCAATGCGCCATTCTGGAAGATGACTGCGGTTTCAGCGCGGAATTTCCCCGGCTGCTTCGGACGGCATTCGCGGTCTTCTGCGACAACGAAGCGTGTGTAATCCGGATTGAAGTCAAAATCGCATTCCGTAAAAAGCCGTTTCCCGCACGGCGTCGGCATCGCCCAGCCTTCGAGATAGCAGCTGCTGAAGCTCAATTCCGGCGTCAGTTCGGCAGTATCAGTTTCCCAGTAGACGCGCTCAATCGCGTAAGTCTCCTGCCCGTCATTGCGCAATTGCAGCTGCAGATGCAAGCCATCTTTTGCGTCGCCAGTGATACTCGGGACGGCAGTTAATTTGCCGGGAAGCGCGTCAATCGGATAATCCTTGCCCTGGATTGTGACAAATGCGTGAAATGCCTCTGGTTTCATGTTCTTTCTGATGGCTTGTTGATTAGGAGAAAAAAACTAGAGAAACAAAAAACGCCACTAACTCACAAAAAGAGAGTTAAATGGCGATTTGCAATCTTCGGGATACGTTGCTGATCCCAAGATATTATGCCTCGGTGGCAGCCGGGATGATATTGATGCGGCGTGAGGACTTCACGAACTCGACAGTGCCATCGCAAAGTGCGAAGACGGTGAAATCGCGTCCCAAACCAGCATTCTTGCCCGGGAAGAACTTGGTGCCGCACTGGCGGACGATGATGCTACCAGCAGTGACTTTCTGACCACCGTAGACTTTAACGCCACGATACTGCGGATTGCTGTCGCGGCCGTTACGGCTTGAGGATTGACCCTTCTTATGTGCCATGGTTAAATTACTCCCAATATAGTAATGTTGTTGTTAGAAATTGTCAAGCCGTTTAATATAACTCAATGAATGATTTCTTCAAACGAGTTATACGACTGGTCTTTGCCGCTTACAAATCGTTTTCGACAATCTGACCGGGGCGCGTGCAAGTATTTGCAGAGAGTTTGCGGCCGGGATAGATGGATGTGTTCACGCCAGTATGGACATTTTCGCCGATGATTGCGCCGAAGTGGCTGCGACCCGTATCAATGAGCTTCCCATCGACTTTGCTGAAATTGTTCTCGCCATCATGACGGAAATTCGCGATCATCGTGCCGGCGCCCAAATCCGTGCCGCTGCCGATGATTGAATCACCGATATAGCTGACATGGCTGATTTTAACATCGTCCATGATGATGGAGTTCTTAATCTCTGCGCCCTGACCAATACGGCAGTTGTTGCCAATTGCAGTGCAACCGCGGATAAAGCAATTCGGACCGATCTGGCACCCCTCGCCGATTACGACATTGCCCATGATATACACGCCGGCCAATAGAATCGACCCGTCGCCCAAATCGAGATTGCCGTTGATCACCGTGCTCTCGTGCACAATGCCATTGATGATGCCATGCTGCGCATCGCCAAGCACGACTTCCTGGATGTCCAGCAATTGCCATGGATACATCACTTCGATACTGTCGGAATCGACATCCAATACGACAGCGTCCTTGCTGCATTTTTTCCCGCAGTCATTCTTCTGGCAGTGGCAATCCATGCCCAACGCATTGAGATGCGGCATATTTTTGCCGGATGCAATGCAACGCCCTTCCTTGTCCAGCACTCTGAATTCTCCCTGAATTCCGTGCAGTTGTTCGAGGAGCGCGTCTGAAGGCCAGAAATTCAATTCGGTAGTGACAGTCAGGTCTGCGTTGCTCCTGAAGTTGCGCTGCCAGCGCTGTTCCACCAGCTGCCGCCAGCTCTTTCCGCATAGTTTCAAGTCGCCTAGCGCGCCATGCGTGCCAAAAGGTGCCATCGTGGAAAGAGTCTTGTCCTGAATAGTGATATTCATGTATAATCTCGAAATGAAGTAGAAGTCGGTTGATGACCACAATATAAGCGCGATTCATTTGCCTGATGTTGCATACCCTGATTCACGGATTACATTCGGAAGATTATCTTATTTCACTGTACGACTTGCAAGCCATTATAACTATACGTAATGAAGAACATCCTCACACTCATTTTGGCGATTGCGCTTCTTCCGGTCGCGGGATTCTGTGCCAGTGACACCGATGCTTTGGAAAATTTTGAGCGGTTCAGCCAGGAACGCGCGCAAATCCGGCTTGCCGAAGAAAAGATCGAAGCCGGCGAATTAATCGACGCCGGTAAAATCTACGGCAAAATCGCAAAAGAGCAGCAGGATGCGCAGCGCGCAGCCGGATTCTATTATCAGCAAGCGCAGTGCTATCTGAAAGGAAAGAAACCGCACAAAGCGCGCGAAGTCTATATGAAGCTGCTCAATTCGTATCTCTTCTATATCCCAATCGAAGAAGTCGTCGAACAACTGCGTGAGCTGTCAGACCTCTTCTGGCGTGGCGAAGGGACGCTGCTGGGACTTTCCGACCCAGATGCATCGATTGAGCTCTACCGCGTCATCATCAAATACCAGCCCGCGATTGCATTGTCGCTCAATGACCGCATGGTATTAGTGCAAAAGCTCGCAGACCGCGCGCGCTACGAAGACGCAATCAGCACATCTCAAGAGACGATTAAGCTGGCGCCGGAGAATGCCGATGTGCGCTTGCAACTCGGGAAGCTGCTGGTTTTACTCGCAAAACGCGGCGACGGCGATGGCCAGCGCATCCGCGCAGCAATGCGTGAAGCCGAGAGCTTCCTCAAGCTCGCATCTGCCGATGACCCGCGCCGCAGCGAAGCCGAGGAGATTATCACGCTGGGCAGGGAAATGTGCGCAGAACGGCTGCTGGAACGCGCGGACTTCTACATGAATAAATACCACTACCGCCCCGCAGTCGCACGCCGCTATCTCCACGACATCATCCGGGATTATCCCGATTGCTCGCTTGTTTCCAAAGCCAACGAGATGCTCGATAAACTGGCCGCAACCGAGGAGATTGAAAAATGAAACCGACAGCTCTGGCTACAGCTCTTGCGTTCGTCTGCGTGATACTCTGCGGATGCCTCTCACCGTCATATCATCTTGGCGGCACATCCCTGCCCGAAGCGCAGCGCAGGATTTCGCTCAATGAAATCTCCAACGCGACAGCGGAAGCGCGTCTGACACCGCTATTGAAGCATGCGCTGAACGCAAAACTCGAGAATACGACGGGCGTGGATGTCGTCTCAGAAGAAAATGCGGGACTGCTGGTCGCATTGAGAATTGAGTCGCTGGAGCAACGCAGCGCAGCACGCGCTCAAATGCGCGATACTGCTGACCGCCAGGATGACAGCGATGCTTATCAGACAGTATTGTTTCGCCTGACACTCAAAGTCAGTTACAGCGCGCGTGCCAAAGCTGCAGACGGCCCCGCATTCAAAGGCAGCGTCACTGCCACCGCAGATGTGCCGATGATGCCGGATCACGAAACTGCGTTGCAAGCGGCATTGCGTCAAGTCGCGATTGATGCTGCAAATAAGCTTGCCATTGCCATCACGGAACGCGAAGCGCCGCTACC
>CAVGNO010000074.1:0-1157 GCA_963630475.1 Blautia faecis
TGGCCGATATAAAGCATTGACAATTTTATTGGGTTCAAATGTAGCGGTCATCTTACGCGTCCAATACGAGATCAAACTGCTAGACCAACTGATTTTTATCGGATCGGTATCGTATTCGCTCTTACCAATCTGCGAGTTATAGAAATCAATCATTGCGTGCATATTATCCAGTACGCATTGCTGTGAGAAATTATATGCCCACGCATCACGGCTGGTTCCAAGGCCGTTGGAGTAGACCGCAAAGAAGCTCTTTGTATTCGTATCATATTTCTTCTCGGGTTCAATTGGGATATACGTTGAGAAGAGGTCGTTGCGCTGATTGAGCCAGTCGTAGTGTTCGTTAGGCGTAATCGTCGTGAGTTCGAGTGCGGGATTGAAGAACGAGCCGTATTTTGCGACGAGACGCAATTTTTCTTCGCGCGTGAGGTAGTCGCCGATATCGCGGTAGTGGATGACGCCTTTGCTCTTCTCTGGCTTGTCTGCGCGTTTGACGAGCATCGTGATAGCAATCGGCGTCCGGCTGCCCAGGCCAAAGACGTTGCCTGATTCGCGCCGCCGTAATTCACCGGATGTACGGCAATTTCCCCTCAAGTTGAAGACGTAGATTGCGGAGAATTCCTTCTCCAGACATTTGCGGAAGCCGTCCATTGCATTGCCATCCAGCCATCCGGCGTTGGAGACATAGCAGATGACGCCGTCTTTACCCTCCCCGATGCGGTCGCTCGCCCAGCGGAACGCCTTGATATACGCGTCATAAAGCGCATTTTTATTCACTGCCTTACTACTTTGCGCATATTTCGCAGCGATTTGTGCTTCCAGATGCTTGTATTCCTGGTTTTGCGCATTGTCATTTGCGCTCTTCTGGCCGACGGAGTAGGGCGGGTTGCCGATGATTACTTGGATGGGCGTATTCTTCTGCCTGCGCACGCGGTCGGAGTTGGTGACTAATCCCGCGGCGGGGTGGATGCGGCCTTCGGTCTCGTCCTCGAATTTGCCGTCATCTTCGGTGCTTTGGAATGTATCGGTGAGGCAGATGCCGTCGAATGGCGTGAAGGATGTCGTCTCATGAGCGACGTCATGCCAGACATTTTCGATATTAACGGATGCGATGTAGTATGCGAGGAGGACGATTTCGTTGGCATGCAGTTCGCGCATGT
>CAVGNO010000074.1:1167-9676 GCA_963630475.1 Blautia faecis
GCTTGATCAGACGGCTTTGGAGCAGCCGTGTGATAAATGTGCCGGTGCCAGTGAAGGGGTCGAGGATGTGGACATTTTCGTCCGAGAGCGAGCGGTGGAACTCGCGTTCGAGGACGCCGGCGACCGAGTGTATGATGAAATCGACGATTTCCACTGGCGTGTAGACAATGCCCAGCTTCTCGACAGTCGTCGGAAATGCCGCTTTGAAGAATTTGTCATAGATTTCGACGATGACGCGCTGGCGCCCTTCGGCATTGTCGATGCCGGAGACGCGTTCGCGGATGGAGTTGTAGAATTTCTCCATCTTCTCCTTTTCCTCCGGCGCGACTTCGTCATGAAGCAGCGTGAGAAGCGACTCGAGTGCTTTGGAGACGGCGTTGCTACCGGCGAAGGAGTAGTTGTCAAAGAGTGCGTCGAAGATTGGTCGCGTGAGCAGATGCTGCGCGAGCATTTCGATTGCGTCATCCGCGCTCACGGAGGGATTGAGGTCGCGGCGCAGCGTGCTCAAGAAGTCGTTGAATGCGAGCTGATGAGTGGATTCGTCAGTCGTCACTAGCCGCCGGATATTGGCGATGTGGCTCTCGACGACTTCCTTCATGTCGCTTGCGAGCAGCTCCCAGTATTTGCGTGTGCCGACATGCTTGACGATTTGCGCGTAGAATGTGTTCTTGAGCTTCGTGAATGCGGACATTAGGTCGCCAGCTATCTTTTCCTTCGTCGCATTCTTCTCGAATTCCGTCTTGCCGCCGGGGGCGGTAGTTGCGCCGCCAGTGACGGTGCTGTCGCCTTTGCCTGCGCCGCGTTTGGGCTCTTTTGCGCCGGGGAGCAGCTTGATGCGCATCGACTTGATGTCATTGAGGTCGATGTGGTTGATTTCGGCGTCGAAGCGGTTATCATGCGCGCGCAGTGCTTTGAGGACATCCCAGACAATTGCGAATGCGTCGCTGTGCTCGAGCGCTTCTTCCGGCGACTGGCCGTCGGGGATGACGACTGGCACGATGATGTAGCCGTAGCGCTTGCCGGGCGCGCGGCGCATTACGCGCCCGACTGACTGCACGATGTCGCCGCGCGATTTGCGGGAGGAGAGGAAGATGACTGCGTCCAGTGACGGCACATCGACGCCCTCCGAGAGGCATCGCACATTGGTGAGGATGCGGCACTCGTTGCCCTCCTTCGGCGCTTCCGCAAGCCACGTGAGCTTCCGGTCGCGCTCCGCAGCGCCCATCGTGCCATCGACATGATCTGCGCTGACGGTGACGACTTGCGCGCGCTCTGCTTCCGGCAAGCTCGCGTTGAAGATGTCCTTGCAGCGGTTGAGCACATCCGTGTGCTGCTTGGAGAGCGCGATGGATGGGCAGAATGCGACTGCGGTATGCATGAGCGCTTTGTCCTCCGCAAGCAGCGGGTCGTCCGGCTCAAGCGTGCGCTTGGAGAGCGCGTTGATGCAGCCGACGAAGCGCGACAAGTCATCGGCGTTGATCGTGTTGTCTTTGTCGCTTTTGAGCGCATCCTGGAGCGGCTTCTCCATCTCCTTCGGATTGACGGTGAGGACGAGTACTTTGTAGTCGGTGAGCAAGCCCTTGTTTACGGCTTCGCCGAATGAGAGCTTGTAGAACTCCGGCCCGAAGAGTGTTTCGTCATCCATCGAGCACAGATACGCGTCGGACTCCTTTTGCTGCTGCTTGATTTCGTCGGAGAGCTTGTAGATGCGCGGCGTCGCGGTCATGTAGAGGCGCTTCTTCGCCGCGATGAAGTCGTTGTTGTGCACGCGCACAAATGCGCTTTCGTCGTATTCGCCGGCGGCAAGCTTCTTCTTTCCGCGGATGACGTCGTTTTCTGCGCGCAGTGAGACGCCGGTTGTGCGGTGCGCTTCGTCGCAGACAATCAAGTCGATGGCCGCGGCATCCGCATCAAGCGGCGCGAGCAGCTTCTGCGCTGCGCCCAGCCGCTCAATCGACTGATAGGTCGAGAAGATGACGGTCATGCCGCCATCCTGCTGCGCACTCTTGTGCAGCTTCTCCCAGTGGTTCGCGATGACCGCCGGATCAGTCGTCACTTCATCCGCCAGTTCGACGGTTTCGCCAGTGAATGAGTCGTCCTCGTCATTCTTCTTCTTCGTCTTGCGTGTCGCTACTTCGTTGTCGGAGCAGACGCACATCGGATGAACTGGCCGTTCGGCAAATGTGCACCACGCTTCCAGCGCTTGCCCCAGCAGCGCGATGGACGGCACGAAGAACGCGACAGTGCCGCCGGCCGCGCACTCCTTCTCCGCAATGCGCAGCGACGTGAATGTCTTGCCGGTGCCGCACGCCATGATCATCTTGCCGCGGTCGTGAGTCAAAAAGCCCTCGTGCACTTTCTCCAGCGCGGTCTTCTGATCCTCGCGCAATTCACGCTTCTGCGTCATGCGGCCGACAATGCTCTCACCGCTGTCCAGCTCCGCCCAATCGACCGGTGCTTTCTCCAGGCTGTCCGGCCCGACTAATTCGTATGCGATAGCCTGTCCGCTGAATGCCTCATAGACATTCGACGAGAGGTTATTGCTCGTGTAGAAGAAGATGCCGTGCGAGAATTTGCACAGCTGCAGTCCGTCATCCCGGAAGCTCTTGCCGGCAGTCGAAATAAAGCTGTCGACATCGCCCTTGCTGATATAAGCGCTTTCGGCATAGCATTTGCACTGGATTGCCCAGTAGTCGCCGCATTCGGTCTTCGCGACCAAGTCGATGCCGATGTCATTGCCGCCGAAATCCTTGCGGTAGGGGAAGTCGCTCCAGAGCCATACTTGCGTTATGCTGCGGTATTTCGGCGAATGCTGCAGATACGCGCGCATCAGCCGCTCAAATTTCCGTCCCTTGTCTTGCTCGGAATCTGAATGATTGCGGTAGCTATCGATGATCTGTCTGAAGTTGCTCATTTTATAACGGAGGGGAAACGGAGGATAACGGAGGAAAACGGACGGAAACGGAATATAACGGAAACGGAGGGTGCTGTTTTTGCGCACGCGCGACGTTAGGCCGGGGACAAGCCGCCGGCCCTACTTGTTCTGTGCCCGGGGCGCAAGCTCCGGGATTAAAACGAACGGAACCTGAGGGTGACGGTGGGTCAGAGGTCAAGGCTATTGGGATTCAGCAGGAAGTCCTGGATATTGATTGTAAGAATACCGCAGTCATCTCGCCAAACCGGTGTGTTATTGCCAGTGACGACGATCTTTTTGAAGAAGTCATTGACTTTAAGAAATTGCCGTATCTCCTGTGCGCGCTTCTCTTCGTCGGGGATTGCCAATGCCGATTGGATATAGTAGCGCTTGCTTCCAAGGTTGGCAATGAAGTCAATTTCAAATTTTTTGCGCTCTAATTTTTCATCACGCGCTTCAACGACACCGACATCGACATTGTACCCGCGTAGTCTTAATTCGTTGTAGATGACATTTTCCATCAGATGCGTTTCCTCAAATTGGCGGAAATTTAGCAACGCATTGCGTAAGCCGATGTCTTCAAAATAGAATTTGCTCAAGCCATTGATATACTTCTTGCCCTTGATGTCGTATCGCCGTGCTTCGCTGAGCAAAAATGCCTCAATGAAGTAATCGCAGTAATGTCGCAGCGTGAGTTTGCTAATATCAATGTGCTTGATGGAATTGAATGTATTTGCCAGCTTCTGCGGGTTGGTCAGAGATCCGACCGATGAAGCTACTACTTGTAATAATTCGCGTAATTCCGACAAATTCTTCCGGATATGATGGCGTTGCGTGACATCATCCATGTATGTCTTCTCAAATAACGTCTTGAGATAAGACGACTTATCCTCTTCGCTCTCCATCGAGAGCAGTAATGGCAAACCGCCATATAGAAGATATTCACGCCATGCATGATCGCGGTCCCCCGAATAGCCAGAACAGAATTCCGCGTAGGAAAGCGGAAAAACATGCACTTCATCCCCACGCCCACGAAATTCAGTCAAGATGTCCGACGTCAGAAAACGCGAATTGCTTCCTGTGACATAGATATCGACATTGTCATAGTGGAGGTAGTCATTGAGGACAGCTTCAAATTTTTCTAGCAACTGGACTTCATCTAGCAATAAATAATACTGCCCAGCATCAGTGAGGCGAGAATCGATGTATTTGCATGCTTCATCCGCTTTGCGTAATGGCTCGTTGCGTATTCTGTCAAACTCGATCTCGATAATGTGATCCGCTGAAATGCCCTTCGATAACAGATAATTCTTGAAGAGCTTGAAGAGAAGATATGACTTGCCACAACGCCGAATGCCAGTGATGACTTTAATTAGATGATTGCCCTCGCGCCGCTTCAAACGCGATAGATATAACTCTCTGGCTATCTGCATCTCTTCCCCTCCAATTAACCAATTTTGGCCAAATATCGAATTTTTGTTAATATATGCTAGTGCGGTGATTTTATCATCTAGCGCCAATTAACTAATTCTGGTCAAAAAGCCAAAATTGGTTAATTGACCAGCGATGCGATGATTGCTTCGATTTCATCAAGGCGTGCGGCGGGGTCGTCTTGCGTGAGGAGCGGAATCTGTCCGGCGGCATTGCGCCAGAGGCCATGCGGCGTCTCGATGATCAGTCGGTTGTCGGCATTTGCGATTTTCAGCATTCCCGCTTTGCATGCGAGCGCTTTAATGCGGTAGTACTGCATCAAGTGGATGACTGCGCTCGGCAATGGTCCGAAGCGGTCTTGCAGCTCCGCTTTGAATTGATCGACTTCATCCGGCGTCATCAGCGTGTTGAGGCGGCGGTAGAGCTTGATGCGCATCGCTTCGTCCTCAATATACTGCGGCGGCAGACAGCATTGCACTTTGCATTCGACGGGTGAGATTGAGCTGGAGACGAATTCCAAGTTGAGCGTGAATGACCTAAATGTCGTCGGTGCGTTATTTTGCAAGCGCGAGACCGCTTCCTTGAGGAGCTGGCAATATAGCTCGAACCCGACTGCCGCGATATGTCCCGACTGCTCCTGCCCCAGGATATTGCCGGCGCCGCGGATTTCCAAGTCCTTCATCGCCAAGCGCAATCCTGCGCCGAGATGCGTGAAGCGCTTGATTGCCGCGAGGCGTTCACGCGCATTCGTCGGCAGGACGCTACCCATGGGTGGGAGAAGCATGTATGCGTATGCTTGCCGCGATGTGCGGCCGACGCGGCCGCGGAGCTGATAGAGCTCGGAGAGACCGAAGCGCTCCGCGTGGTCGATGATGATCGTATTTGCATTCGGGATGTCAATGCCGCTCTCAATAATCGTTGTCGAGACCAGCACATCGAATTTTCCTGCGACAAAATCGGTCATGATCGCTTCGAGTTCCTCGGGCGTCATGCGGCCATGCGCAATCGCAAAGCGCGCTTCAGGCACAAGCGCTTGCAAGCGTTCGCAGCATTTGTCGATATTGTAGACGCGGTTGTGCAGATAGAAGACTTGCCCGGAGCGCTCCAGCTCGCGCTGAATCGCTTGCCGAATCAGCTCTTTGTCGTCATTTGCGACGATCGTGATGACGGGCATGCGGTTTTGCGGCGCAGTCGAGATTGTCGAGAGGTTTCGGATACCGGAGAGGCTCATGTAGAGCGTGCGCGGAACCGGCGTCGCACTCATCGTCAGCACATCTAGGCTCGCGCGCATCGCTTTGAGGCGCTGCTTGTGCTTGACGCCGAAGCGCTGCTCTTCATCGATGATCAGCAAGCCCGGATTGGCGAATTTGATGTCGGATGAGAGTAGCCGGTGCGTGCCGATCACGATATCGACTTCGCCCAATGCAATTTGTCTAGCGACTTTGCGCTGTTCGGCGGCAGAGCAGAAACGGCTTAACATCGCGACCGAGATGGGGAATTCGCGCAATCGCGCGACAAATGTCTGATAGTGTTGCTGAGCGAGCACTGTCGTCGGAACCAGCATTGCGACTTGCTTGCCGTTCATGACGGCGCGGAATGCCGCGCGCAACGCCACTTCGGTTTTGCCGTAGCCGACATCGCCGCAGAGCAGCCGGTCCATTGGCTTTGCAGACGCCATGTCCTCATAGCATGCGTCCACTGCGCTTTGCTGATCGGCGGTCAGTTCGTAGGGGAATGACGCCGCGAATGCGCGTTCCCAGTCTGGCGACGGCTTGAATTCGTAGCCGGGGGACGCAGCGCGCATCGCTTCCATGCGAATCAGCTCGGCCGCCAAGTCCCACGCGGCGTTTTCCGCGCGTTGGCGTGCATTGCGCCAGCGGTTGCCGCCGATATCCGAGAGAAGCGGCGCGCTCTTGCTGCTGCCGACATAGCGGCTGATGAGGTAGGATTGCTCCAGCGGCACGAAGATATGCTCGTCATCCGCAAATTCCAGCTCAATTGCTTCGATAGTCTCGCCGTCGATGCTTTTGAGATGAATGCCATGATAACGACAGATGCCGTAATTGACATGTACCGCGTAGCCGCCTGGCTCGAGTTCCAGGATGTCGTTCGGCGAACTTAATTCGCAGTTGTATTCGATATGCCGTTTGCGCCGGCGTGTCGCTTGACGGCCGAATATCTCCTGGTCACTGAGCATCACGAGACGCTGTTCAGGAAACAACAATCCCTGGCGCAATTCGAGATGTTCGAAGACTACCGGCAATGATGCGGTTGATGCTTCCTGCTTAAGCATCTCGCCGAAGCGATCCAGCTCGCCGCTGCCCGCACAGCATGCAACGATTGTGTAGCCGCTTTGATGCCAGCGCAGCAGCGTCGCACGCAAGTGCTGCCAGTGCCACAGCGCAATCCCCTCGCCCTCTGATTCCTGCACTGCGGCGGAGAGCTCCTCGCCGATTAACGCGACATCTGAGTCCAGCGCACTTGCTGCAATGCTGATGCTGTCCTGCGTTAGCTCGGGCGGGTTGATGCGGTAAAATGGCCGCGATGACGCAAGGAAATTGTCGAAGAGCTGTTGCGCGTCATTTGCGCCGTATGTCCCCAAGTGTTCGCGCGCAGCGGCTTCGTCGCATATAATCACTGGCAGCTTCGAAGGAAAATAGTCGCTGACTAATGCCGTCGCGTCTTCTTCGCTCTCTAGGACCGATGAACCGCGCGGAATAATGCGCACTTCGGTTATTTCCTCTGTCGAACGCTGGGTTTGTGCGGAGAAAAAGCGTAGCGAGTCAATCTCGTCGCCCCAGAATTCAATGCGCACGGGGTTCGGATATAATGGCGAAAATACGTCGAAGATGCCGCCGCGGCTCGCAAATTCGCCCGGTGCGCTGACTTCATACTCGTGGTCATAATCCAGTTCTACGAGCTTTGCGCTTAATTCCGCAGGCGCGATAGTCTGGCCTTTGCGCAGGATAAAACGCTTCTGCGAAAAATTCTTCGGCGCGATCGTCCGTGCGGACAACGCGGTCGCGCTGGCGACATATATCGCTTTTTCGCCGGATACTGCCGCTTGCAGGGATGCGCATAAGCTCGATTCGTTCTCGGGACGCCATTGACGGCGACCGCTCGATACTTCGGGCAGTGAAATGATCTTGCGGCTGTCCGCAGTAATGGCTGTGAACGCGCCCAGCGCATCGGCAAAGCGCTCCGCACTCGTGCTGTCCGGCAGGACTACTAGCGCGCCATCACGCTTGCTGCGCGACAATAGCTTCGCGACGGCGACTGGCCATAGCTGCGGCTCCTGGACAGTGATTGCACACGTCTGACCGCATGCAGGCGCAGTGATTTTTCCGCTCGCCAGCCATTGACTGAATTGTTTCTGCCATGACGCGTGCATCTCTACTTCAGCAGCATCGCCGCTTCTTCGATTGTATTCACGGTGTAGTCGGCGTCCAGATGAGGCGAATCGGGGAAGAGGCGCAGCTGAATTGTGCGCAGCCCGGCAGCGCGGCCGCATTGGATGTCGGCAGGCTTGTCTCCGCACATCACCGAATGCGCCATGTCGATATTGAAATCGCGCTGCGCTTGCTCAAACAGCCCGATGCCCGGCTTGCGGCATACACAATTTTCATCAGGCGTGTGCGGACAATTATACAGCGCGTCCAGTTGTACGCCGCCTGCTGCGAGCAGCGCGTTCATGCGGCCGAGTACTGCGCGTAGTTCCTCTTCGGTGAATTTGCCGCGGTTGATGCCGGATTGATTGCTGACTAGAATGAGGCGCCATCCTGCCGCGCGCAATTGCTTCAAGCCCGCGATTGCGCCTGGAGTCAAGCGCACTTTGGCTGGATCACGCAGATAGGGCACGTCAAATATCAATGTGTCATCGCGGTCAAGAAAAAATGCCGGATGCAGTTCATCTGCCGGAAATACCGGTGTAAATATGGTGACGATCGGTCTCATGGAAGAAAAATGCGTGCGCAGGAAAAGAAATTGGTAACACCGCACAATATGATTATTCATTCGTGGCTTGCCGCGTGGTATCTCACATACCGCCGGAATCTTCCCGAAACGGCTGGGGCACAGAACAGGTGGCGCGTGTTTGCGCCGTTTTTTTTTGTGGGGCGCTGTCCGAGAAGACCCCCCGAGGCGTTTTTTCGGCCGGGGACAAGC
>CAVGNO010000075.1:0-9540 GCA_963630475.1 Blautia faecis
CTATTCATTGACAACTATGCGCTTCTTTGGCTTTATTCTGGGCGTTATCGCGTCTTCGACTTATGGCTTGAATCCGCTCTTTGCAATGCCGATCTATGCCGAGGGCTTTTCGCCCGACGCGACGTTGCTGATGCGGTATGTCCCAGCAATTGTCATCCTTGGACTGTGGATGCTCTTTCGGCGCGTCTCTTTTGCATTGACTAAAGAGGAGGCCGCCGTTGTGAGCATTGGCGGCTTCCTCTTTGGTGGCTCATCGCTGATGCTCTATCAGAGCTATTTGCTGATGGATACAGGAATTGCTTCGACGTTGCTCTTTGTCTATCCCATCATGACGACAGTCCTGATGATGATTTGTTTTCATGAAAAGCTCAAGGCGGTTACTGTCGCGGCATTGATATTATCATTGGCAGGCATTGCATTGTTATGCAAGAAGTCCGATGGCAGTGCGCTTAACATTGCTGGGATTGTGCTTGTGATGTTTTCCGCGCTGACTTACGCCATCTACTTGGTGATGAATAATACGAATATCATCAAGAGGATGCGTTCGGAAAAACTGACATTCTACGTGCTGCTCTTCGGTGCATTGCTTTTTGTCATACGCTTGGCTTGTACAGGCTGGACTTTTGGCAATTTTACTCCGAAAGTAATGCTTTGCGCAACGCTGATGGCGCTATTGCCGACAGTGATTTCGTTGGTCTGCATCACGCTGTCGATTCACTATATTGGCGCAACTGCCGCTGCAATTCTTGGCGCACTTGAGCCACTTACCGCAATGGCGATTGGCGTAATGGTCTTTCACGAAGAAATCACCATCCGCATCGTCATTGGCATTGTGCTCATTCTCGCTGCGGTGATATTGGTTGCGCTGAAGAAGTCGTAGCGTCCGCGACTTCCAGTTCGAACACGGCTTCTATGCCGCTGTTGAGCTGGAAGTCACGCGATGTAAGCGTTGTGCGGTGGTAGTCGCGTAGTGTATCGATAAATATTGCACAGCCTTGTGTATTGCCATTGAGTGTGAGTGCGATATCCATTTGATGCTGTGGTGATGCAGTGAAATTCCACGCAAACCACTGTACTTGCCGGTCGATGATTAATTGCGGCTGGCTATAGATGCGGCGTCCATTCACTGTCAATGTCGATGTGAAGCGCGCTGATGCCGGCGCAATTGCACGCAGAAGCAGTCGCATCGGCACAGCCGGCGATTGTGTTGTGACTTCAGGTGACAGAATTAGCTGCTTGGTGATTTGCAGTGGATCGCGCGACAATTCGATCGGCAATTGACCGCCTTCAAGCAATGGCGCGTGGTCATAAACGATGTATTTACCCTGATAGTGCATCTGATAGCCATTGGGACGGCATAGACGATGTAACCCGGGTTGAGTCATATCGCGATAAAGCGGATATGCCGCGCATACTGTATAAAGTGCAATCACTAATGCGAATAGCCGCCAGAGCAGCCGCTGTCGTGGCAATTGCGCGCGCAATCTGAATTCACGCAATGACAGCGCGATGAATCCGCCTCCCGCAGTCGCAAGCAGCGGCAGTGCGCCAATGCGAAAGCGCGCGAGGAGATAAAATGCGCTGGTTGCCCCCCAATAAGCGAAAATAAGCCAGCTCAAGATTAGCCATTGTCTGCGTCGCAACGTCAAGCCATGTCGCAGGAGAAACGCGAGTGCTAGCGTTCCAATGACTGCCCAGGGCAGTAAAATCGGCAGATGCAAAATGCGGCTACTGTCCGCGTGTGGAATGAATGAGATATTATTTGGGATTTCGGTTTTATCCCAGAAAAGCAATAGTTTCCTGAAGATGAGATCGCCAAAGAGCAACGGCTCGTGCTTGCCCCAATTCAGAATGTTACTTAAGACACTGCGCCGGCCTGTGGATTCGTCTTCACACCACTGATGATATGAGCGCGGATACTCCAATCCGCCTGCCGGAGCTTCCGGTGAATTGCCTAATACCAAAACTTTCCCGCCTGCGACAGATGCGCCGCACAAATGACCAGTTGCGCGGCTATTATGGATGGCATACGGCAGAATTGGCGCGATAAAACAGATTGCCGCGATGCTCAAAGCGAATGTCAGACGCCGTGGTGTATGCCAGTGCTGCCAGCTCAATAGCACAATTAATCCCGGAAGCCATAGTAACGCACTGCCACGCGTTAGTAACGCGATGCCACATACGAAGCCTAATGCCATGAATGAAGTAATTCGCAATGGCTTCTGAAAAGCACGGATAGTCAGATATAAGACCAACGCGGCGCAGAAGCTGAATGGCACTTCGAGCAACAGATATGGCGTGTAAAAGATGTGATATTGCGATAGCGCGAGAAGCCCTGCCGCAAGCCATCCGCCCAGCCGTCCAAAGAGCCGCGCTGCAGATAGGCCGGAAAACCATATTGCACACGCGCCGAGTAATGCTTGTAATACGATGACTGGCCAGACGCCGCCCGACGGTGAAAAACAATATGCAAATGGAAGTAATACAGTATAATAAAAAGGCTGATAATCAAAGACTTCCGGTATGACGCCCTGACGCAACGCTAACGCGAGCCGCCGATAGGTCGCCATATCTGTGACTTCCAGTGGCGTCGCTACCGCAGGCGTATCTGCCAATTCATAGCCTGCTAACAAGCGCAACAAAAAGCCCAGTAGCGTTATTACGCCAAGAATGATCAGGAAATTGTTATGACGATCTGTTTTCACGTGGGATTGGAATCGGCTGGATTGATAGTCATAATGGCAGCATCTCCTTGCGTACTTTACGTCCGAAAGCGTCTTGTTTTAATGTCTTGATGGAGACAATATCTACGGGAGTGTTGGGCAATGCAGATATTTCTTCTTCTAAACGAATATGATCGAAAAGCGTGGAGTTGTTAAACTCAACCAATAAATCTACATCGCTTTCAGGAGTTTCCTCTTTACGCGCACATGAACCGAAAATATAGATTTTATTCACATTGCGTTTCTTGGCAATGCGATAAATTTCGCTCTTCAACTCTCTGATTTTATCAAGTTGGCACATTTGCTTTGAAAATCTCGCGCGTGATGTTTTTGCGTTCGTTTGTAAATATATATCAAGTTTTAAGTCGTGGAAATCTCAGCTACTCTGGCGTAAATTCGACGGGGCCTAGCGTGATGACATCATCATCTCCGTTTTTCAGGACAAATGCGGTGCCGGGATAGCGGCGAACCAGCTCTTCCGCGAGTGCGCGACCGCGTGCCAGCACGGCAGTTGAGAATGCATCAGATTCTGCGCCAGTATTTGCGATGGCGGTAACCGACGCGAAATGTGCGACTGGCTGCCCAGTCATTGGCTCGATGATGTGGCTTATGGGCTGACCATTGGCTTGTGTGCCTAGCGGACGATACGCGTTCGAGCTTGTTGAGATGTAACGGCCATGCCAATCATGGATTTTCCCGATGATTGGTTTGTTATCTGCATCGGCCTCTTCGTCATAGTTCTCTGCGACTGCGTTTAGCGACGCGGTAGGATTCGCAATTGCAGCGTCGGAAAAGAGTGCAATCGATTCATCGCCGAGATAGACGAAATTGCCGCCGAAATCCAGGAATGCGGCTTTGATGTCGCCTGTCGTGAATTCCTTCTTGACGCGCTGTGCGATTATGTCGAGCGCTAATCCCTTGGCGATGCCGCCAAAATCCACGCGCATTTCCGCCTCATTTTTCACGACTGAAGTCGGAAACGCGTGCATTGCGTCGTCGTGTGCGTATGTGAATGTGAGGTTGTTAAAGCCAACACACGCTTTGATTTTCCCTAGTTCCTCGCAGTCGGTTGCAGTCAGCGCATCTCCGGCTTGATGACGCCAGAAATCCATCAGTGGGCCGATTGTGACATCAAATGCGCCGTCAGTTTTTTCGTATGCTTTTGCGGATGCGTGAAATGCGCTCCCGAGATATTTGCCGCAGACAAATGGCTGGTTGGCAGGCTGTTGATTGAATTTGCTCACAGCGCTGTCGAGCGAGAAGCGGTTGAGCGCACGGTCGATTTTGAGTATTTCGTTAAGGCATCGCCTTGCCAGGTCATCGCAGTCTGCTTCCCGGCCATAGAAGAACAGCTCGCATTCAGTGTTAAACGCGAATGTCTGATAGCCATACCAATCGGTTTTGCCATGCAGTTTGGCGACATATCCAGCAATGACAACAAATGCGAATGCGATAAAAATTGGCAGGAGAATCTTCTTCATCGCGTGATTTTGCTATGCGGCTAGTAATTTCTGACCAGTCCGACGACAGTGCCCTGGACTTGCAGAGCATCCAATTCGACAAAGCGTGACTGGTAATCGGGGTTCGCGGGACGCAATTCCCATTTGCCATCGGTGAGGTAGATATACTTTACAGTGACTGCGTCATCCAACAGTGCGATGACGATATCGCCGAGTTTGACGGAATTTTGTTTTTGCGCGATGAGCAAGTCGCCATCGAGGATTCCGGCGTCTCGCATACTTTCGCCGCAGACGCGTACGCCAAAGAGCGGCTGGTCATTTAGGCGATGCGGAATTAACGACGGATCCAGTGTGATATACCGCTCGATATTTTCCTCAGCTTCGGTTGGCGCTCCGGCGGAGATACGCCCCAGAATCGGAATGGAGAGGCTCATCGAAAAATGGTGTTGGCGGTTGTTTACGCCGGGGACAGACAAGCTGCGCGCTTTGTTGGATGAGCGATTCAGCAAGCCTTTGCGCTGCAGTGCACGGATGTGCGAAAATGCCGTCGCGGGCGTCACGCCAAAGTGGTCGCTGATTTCACTGATCGTCGGTGCCATCCCCTGTTCTTGGCCGAATTGGTTGATGTAGTCCAATACCTCGCGCTGTTTGTCTGTTACGCCCTTCATTACGCTTGCCTCCTTGAAAAAAAATGCGATAGAAAAATGCGATGTGTGAAACTCAATTTGCTCCCTTTTTCTGATGTCGCGGATAATCTAATACTGAAATAAATTTTTGTCAAATAAAAATTCGTATTATTTATTAGATATTTTCGCCAAAATCAGCTAAAATCCATTTAGCAGAGCAGCTTTTTCAGGTTATATTTGCGTTTGTTCGCAATATTTGCGCCGCAAACACGTTTTATAGCCCGATAGTGTAGCACCTGAATCCGTGGAGTTGATTCTTTTGCGTGATAACTTTGTCATTTCTCAGTCACGTACTCCCGGTACGCTCCTTCGAAATTCCTCGTTCTGACGCAAAACTCTCTAACTTCACGGAATCAGGTAGCATTTCCGTTCAGTCAGCAGCCGGTAGTCATTTATGCCCCTATATAAATTCAAAGTCAGCGACCAGACAGGCAAAGTAAGTGAATTGCTCATTGAAGGTGATTCGCAAGCGGATGCGACGCGGCGTATTCAGGGGCGCAAGCTGATGCCGCTGGCATTTCTGGGCGAGGGTGCGGGTGCCTCTTCCAGTGGTTCGCCATTTCGTGCAAAGCTGGATGTCGTTGATTTTACCGATAGGCTGGTGCCGTTATTGGATGCGAATATCACGATTGAGCGCGCGTTGGCAATATTAGGCGACGATCAGAGCAATCCGGTTGCGACGCGGGTTATTTTAGATTTACGGCGCGGTTTGCATGAAGGCCGCAAGCTCTCGGATTTGATTCGTGACCAGGGGAGTGCATTCCCGTCTGTATATGCGGGCGTGGTTGCAGCGGGCGAAGAAGCCGGTGCGCTGCCGCAAGTAATGGGTCAGTTGAGAAATTTCCTGACTTCGTCAGCCGAGTTGAAGAGCTTCATTATCTCCAGCTCGATTTACCCGGGATTTATTGCCGTGTCGGGTATTGCAATGTTGGGCTTTGTCCTGGGTGTGATTGTGCCGAAATTTGCGTCGGCATTGGCTGGCGCAGGAATTAAATCCCAAGCGACGGATTTTCTGATGGCGTTGTCGTCGGCTGTACAGAGTTGGTGGTGGCTGATTTTTCCGCTGATTGGGCTGGTGTATTTCTTCTTCCACGAATTGCGGCGCGAAAACAGCGCGATCCGGCGCTGGTGGGATGGCGTGGTTTTGCATCTGCCGATTTTCAAGAAATTAGTGCTCTACAGCAATATTTCGCGTTTTGCGCGTACGATGTCCATTCTGATGCGCTCCGGCGTACATCTGCTCAATACTGTCTCGATCGCTAATCGCGTCATTCAAAACAGCGTGATTCGTTCATCGTTGGACGAAGTAGCGGGAGAGCTGCGGCAAGGACAGAAAATCTCCAACGCGTTAGGCAAGAGCAAATACGTTCCGTCGATGATGCTGCGCATGGTGTCAGTCGGCGAAGAGACGGGCAATGTAGAGGGCATGCTCGATCGTGTCGCAGACCGCTATGAAAATGACTTGCGGCGTTCGATAAAGCGGTTGCTGTCGCTCTTTGAACCGCTCATCATCATTTTACTGGGATTGGGGATCGGTTTGGTCGTACTGCTCATGTTCACAGCAATCATGGATATGCAGCACGCTGTATAATTTCGCAAAGAAAATACAAAGAAATGTATAAGGAATTCAAAATGTCTCGCAATAATAAAACGAATCGCAGATGCCGGCGGATGGCATTTACGTTGATCGAAATCATGATTGTCGTGGTGATTATCGGGATGCTGGCTGCGCTGGTCGGCCCCCGTATTATCGGCAGCATGGATAAAGCGCGTGTTAATACGACCAAAGCGCAGCTGGTCAATCTCAAGGATGCCGTCCAGCGTTTCTATATGGATTGCAGCGAATATCCCCGCACGCTCGAAGACTTGCTCGTCAAGACTGGCAACGCTAAGTGGGATGGGCCGTATCTAGATGCGAAGACACTGCCGCAGGACGGCTGGGCTAATGATTTCATCTACAGCTGCCCGGGCAATGACGGCGATCCGTTTGACATTATTAGCTATGGTGCCGACAAATCCAGTGGCGGCGACGGCTATAACGCAGATTTGAGCTGCTGGAATTAAAACGGAAATTAACGGATTTTAACGGATTCCGTTCCCCTCCGTTTCCGTCCGTTTATTTCCGTCATCCTCCGTTTCCGTTATACACACAATGCGTCATTACACGTTCATTGAAATGCTGGTTGTCGCGGTAATAGTCGCATTAGCCGCGGCATTAGTGACGCCGCGTATTGTGACGTCGTCGCGGCGCATGACGGTAGAGAATGCGTTGTCGTCATTGCGTGCGGCATTTTCGGAGACAGCGATGCGTGCGCGTGCTTGCGGTCAGCCCTTCACGCTGACTTTGGATGTAGACAACAACTGTTTTCGCGTCAATCAGTCATCTGAACGGTTAGATCATGATTGGCGGCCAGCGCCGTTGGCGTTGCGCAGTGGCGAGCGGGAGGATGGCACGGTTGTGGGCAATGTGTTGACGACGGCAGCGGAGTACGCGGTTCCGGATGCAGTTGAGTGGCGTGATTTGCCGGATGATGCGTATGACGGCAAGTGCGTCTATCATTTTTATCCGGATGGCGAAGCAAGCGGGCCTCAATTGGCATTCGAAGTGCGGTCGGAACGATTTTTAATTATCATTGACAGCGTGTTAGGCAAGGGGACAATTGTGTATGATCGATAGATTGACGGGTGAGTTAGTTGAGAGCAGTATGGCGCATGCGGTACTGGATGTCAATGGCGTTGGCTATCATTTGTGGCTACCGTTGAGTTCGGTGGAGAAGTTGCCCGCGTTACATAGTCGCATTACGCTGTTTACTTATTTGTCGGTTCGCGAGGATGCGTTGGTTTTGTACGGTTTTGTCACGCGTACGGAGCGTCAGCTTTTTCAGATGATACACGAGGGCGTGAAGGGCTTTGGGCCGAAATTAGCGTTGAGTGTGCTCTCTTCGATGGCGATATCGGACTTCTGTGCTGCGGTTGCCGATCAGGATGTGAAGCGTCTTTCGGGCATTAGCGGTGTGGGCAAGAAGAGTGCGCAGCAGCTGATATTGGATTTACGCGGCAAGCTCGATGTATTGGGTGTTGCGCCGCGCAGCTCGAGTGCCGCTACAGTCGTTGTTGCGTCTGATGCTGCGAGCCAGCAGGCGGTGAAGGATGCGATTGCGGCATTGGAGACGCTCGGATTCAAGCATGACGATGCCAATAAAGCGATTGAGCAGGTGTTAAGTGCGACTCCTGATGCCGCGAATAGCTCATCGACTCTCATTCGGAAAGCGCTAGCGGCGATTAATGCCGCCAAATAGTTTTAGCTATGGCCACAGAACGTTTTATCACATCGGAGATGAATGCGCGTGAGGAAGAGGTCGATCGCACATTACGCCCGCAGCAATTTGCCGATTTTCCCGGTCAGAGTAAAGTGAAGGAGCAACTCCAGATTATGGTGAGTGCTGCTGTTGCGCGTGGCGAATCGCTGAACCACATCCTGCTTTCCGGACCACCGGGATTGGGTAAGACGACACTTTCTAATATTATCGCGAATGCATGTGGGCGTAAATTAAAAGCGACGAGCGGTCCGGTGATTGAAAAGCCCGGAGATTTGGCGGGATTGCTCTCCAGCCTTGATGAAGGCGATATCCTCTTTATTGACGAGATTCACCGTCTGCCACGGCAAGTCGAGGAGTATCTCTATTCGGCTATGGAAGACTTTGTGATGGATATCATGGTCGATTCAGGCGTTGCTGCGCGGTCGGTGCGCGTAAATCTGCCGCGATTCTGCTTAATTGGTGCGACAACGCGTCAAGGCAAGCTCTCGTCGCCATTGCGGGATCGCTTCACGATGAAGTGCCGCATGGATTACTATTCTGCCGAGGAGTTGCAGACCATCGTAATTCGCAGTGCGAAAGTGCTGGGGATTGATGCCGAGCCGGATGGACTGATGGAAATTGCACGGCGTTCACGCGGCACTCCGCGTATCGCCAATCATCTGCTGCTCTGGGTGCGGGATTTTGCACAAGTACGCCATGCGTCACAAATCACTGCGCCTGTCGCATCCGAAGCGCTCAAGATGGTCGGAATTGACGACGATGGACTGGATGAGATGGATAATCGTATTCTCGAAGCAATAATATTCAAATTCAAGCAGCGTGCGGTTGGCTTGAAGACACTCGCGGTCGCGCTCGGCGAAGAAGAGGAAACTATCGAGGAAGTCTATGAGCCATATCTTATTCAAGAGGGCTATATGATGCGCACGCCGACTGGCCGCATTGTCACTGACCGCGCATTGCAGCGCTTCGGTGTCAAGCGCGTGAATGCGCAACTGTCTTCTGACGGCGATCGCCAGATGTCACTGGATTTGTGAAAAAAAAAGACGAAAATTACGGGGGAAAAAAAAGAGCTTGTTCGCAGAGAGATTTCCGCGAACAAGCTCTTTTTTATTAACTCAACTATCGATTAGCGGCCTTGAGCGCGGCGTTTTGCGCGTTCTTCAACCACTTTTTCCGCGATTGACGGCGGGACAGGCGCGTCGTAAGCGAATTCCATATTGAATCCGGCGCGGCCCTGAGTCATATTACGCAGCGTGCTGGTGTACCCGAAGAGGCTGGAGAGCGGAACCAGCGCGTGGATGCACTGATTCTTGCCGACTTTTTCCATGCCCTGGACTTGGCCGCGCATACT
>CAVGNO010000076.1:0-2434 GCA_963630475.1 Blautia faecis
ACTGCGATGAAGCTGATGCTCGAGAATAAAGTCGGCAAGCTCCCGCTCGTCGATGCGGATGGTTACTTGAGTGGCTTGTACAGCTTGCAGGATGTCCGCACGCTAGTTGACAAGATGGAGCCCAATTACAACCGCGACTCACTGCATCGTCTGCGCGTCGCAGCCGCAGTCGGTCCGCATGACTTTGTCCGCATCGAAGCATTGGTGAATGCCGGTGTGGATGCATTGATTGTTGATTCCGCGCATGGTCATTCCAAGAATGTGATGGAGACAGTGCGTGAAATCAAAGTACAATTTCCGCAAGTGGATGTCGTCGCCGGCAATGTCTGCACAGAGGAAGGCGCGAAAGCGTTGCTGGAATGCGGCGCGGATGCCATCAAAGTCGGTATCGGCCCCGGCTCGATCTGCACAACGCGCGTCGTGGCCGGTGTCGGCATCCCGCAGCTGACTGCAATCTACAATGCATGGAAGGGCGTCGGTGATGCTATTCCGATTATCGCGGATGGCGGCATTGCGCACTCGGGTGATGTGACGAAAGCACTGTCCGTCGGCGCGGCATCAGTCATGATGGGTTCCGCATTGGCCGGCACAGAGGAGTGCCCTGGCGAGCGCATCCTGCATCAAGGCCGTACATACGTCATCTACCGCGGCATGGGTTCGCTGGATGCGATGCGTCACGGCAAAGGCAGCCGCGAGCGCTATGGCGTCTCCAACGATTTGTCGGAAGACAAGCTCGTTCCGCAGGGCATTGAGGGCATGATTCCGTTCCGCGGTTCGGTCGCCGATGTGCTCAACCAGTACTTGGGCGGCGTCCGCTTCTCCTTGGGCTATGTCGGCGCACGCACAATCACACAGTTGCAGGAGCGTGCGCGCTTCTGGCGTGTGAGTGCCGCAGGTCTGCACGAATCACATCCGCACAACGTGATTATGCAGAAGGATGCACCGAACTACAGCATGAGCTAATCCTGAACTCGTGAAGTTGATTCTTTTGCGTGATAACTTCGTCATTTCTCAGTCACGTACTCCCGGTACGCTCCTTCGAAATTCCTAGTTCTGACGCAAAACTCTCTAACTTCACGAATTCAGGACTCCACAACTTCAGGTTGATTTCTTTTGCGCGAGAATTACAACTATGTCAGAGATTACAGAAAAGGAACGCGACGCGTTCATCAGCAAATGCATTGATGACGGCATGAGTCTTTCGGAGATTCAGAAAGCGCTTGTCGCGCAATTTGATCTCCATCTCACGTATATGGAGTTGCGTTTGATTGCCGCAGACCTCCAAGTGAGCTGGGACAAGCAGGATGCCAAAGCCGAAGCCGCGCATCCGCACACGCAGCCCACTCCGAAGGCCGCTGCGCATGCACAACCGCAACAGCATGGCATGCGTGATGAAGCAGCTGCACCGGAAGTGGATGCTTATGCCGATGATGCAATGGATGCCGACACTGACTTCCCGCCCGAAGATGACGCGACAGCCGCTGATGATGATGCCGCTCCTGCGAGCAAGACAACGGTTGAAATCAGCCAGATTGTCCGCCCCGGCACGAGCCTTTCCGGCAAAGTCCATTTCGGATCCGGCGCAAGCGGCGAGTGGTATGTCGATGGCATGGGCCGGCTTGGTTTCGAGCCGGATGAAGGCTCTTCCAAGCCCAACGACCAGGACATCCGCGAATTCCAAGTTGAATTGCGCCGCGCGCTCGGATACTAGGAGCACGAGACACCATGCGTGCTGCCAATTGCGATATAGTTGCATTGGACTTTGAGACAACCGGTAGCGCTGATGATTGCCACCCCAATATGCCATGGCAGATCGGGGTGGTCGTTATTTCTCATGGCGTCGTGGATTTATCGCAGTCATTTCAGTCGTTGTTGCGCGTACCTGCTGATCATCCGTTTAACCCGTACACGCCGGGCCGCTGGGCACAGCAGCGCGAGAAGCTCGCGGAATCACCGACGATGCTCGAATTATGGCCGCAATTGCGGCCGTTGCTGACCAACCATTATCTCTTGGCGCATCACGCACCGACTGAGCATGGCCTCCTCAAACAGCTCTTCCCGATGCAAAAATTCGGACCGTGGCTGGATACGCTTCCAATTGCGCGGCGTGCATTTCCGCGCCGACCGGATTATAAGCTGGAGAGCCTCATCCCCGATCTCGGATTGATGCCGCTGGTTCAATCGCGCTGTCCCGACGGCGCACCGCATGACGCATATTATGACGCCATTGCGTGTGCGACTTTGCTCGAACAGCTGCTTGCCGCGCCGGCTTGGCGCGCACTCACTCTCGAACAGCTCGCTCGCATCCGCTAGCCGCATCCGTGGCGTCCCCACCCCAGATTCGATAGCGGGCAAATTGTTGAATAGTCATTAAATTACGTACTCTTCCCAACTCAAGTGCGACGTTCTTTACTGTCGTGCTTTTTTTTCTTTT
>CAVGNO010000076.1:2444-6413 GCA_963630475.1 Blautia faecis
AAAACCACAGTCAAGACAGAGATTTTGGCTGGTGTCACCACATTTTTGGCGATGGCTTACATTTTGGCGGTCAATCCTAATATCTTGAGCGCTGCAGGCATGCCGCAAGGCGGTGTTCTAGTCGCGACCGCATTGGCATCATTTGTCGGCACAATGCTGATGGCGTTGCTGGCGAACTATCCTTTTGCATTGGCGCCGGGAATGGGCCTGAATGCATATTTTGCATTCACTGTTGTCTTGGGCATGGGATACTCCTGGCAATTCGCAATGCTTGCGGTATTTGTCGAAGGATTGATTTTCCTCCTGCTCTCGCTGACCAAAGTGCGTGAAGCCATCTTCAATGCGATTCCGCTGCAGCTTAAGCGCGCAGTCGGCGTCGGTATCGGCCTCTTCATTGCATTCATCGCAATGCAGAACGCGAAGATTATTGTCAATAATGACGCGACACTGGTTTCCTTCCAGCATTTTGCCAAGGGCACAATTCACACTGCCGGCATCAGCGCAATCCTTGCACTCGTCGGCGTGCTCATCATCGCTTACATGATGAAGAAAAATATCCGCGGGAGCATCCTGCTGGGCATCTTCGTCACTTGGATCCTCGGCATGATCTGCCAAGCGACTGGACTCTATGTCGTGACTCCGGAGAGCGGCTTCTACTCACTCTATCCGAATATCGGCAACCTGGGACAGTCCTTCAAGGAAACTTGGGAAGGCTTCACGCAAATCTTTGCCGGATTCTTCTGCCCGAGCACTTGGACCAGCAAGAACAGCGATATGGTCGGCTGGGATTTGATCTTCAAATCCTTCAATTTCGTCGTAATCATGTTCGCATTCCTCTTTGTCGACCTCTTCGATACACTTGGCACACTGATTGGTGTCTCCAGCCGTGCTAATATGCTGGACAAAGAAGGCAAGCTGACGAATATCCGCGGTGCGCTGTGCTCTGATGCAATTGCGACCAGCGTCGGCGCAGTCCTGGGTACATCCACGACCACGACATTTGTCGAGTCCGCTACTGGTGTTGCCGAAGGCGGCCGCACTGGTTTGACCGCAGTCACTACCGCAGTTCTCTTCTTGGTCTCCATCATCTTCGCGCCGATCTTCCTGGCAATTCCGTCATTTGCGACTGCTCCCGCGCTGATCATCGTCGGCTTCTACATGATGCGCCCAATCCTCGAAATCAATTTCGACGATTTTGAGGACGCGATTCCCGCTTACATCACCATCCTGGCGATGCCGTTTGCATACAGCATCTCCGAGGGTATCTGCTTGGGCATCATCTCCTGGACGATCATCAATCTGGCGATTGGCAAAGCCAAACGCATCAGCCCGCTGATGTACATCCTGACTGTACTCTTCCTGCTGAAGTACATCCTGCTCTAGTGCATCCTTGCATTGGCCAGTACGCGGCATCACCACTGTGTACTGGCCAAATTGTGTATATTTAAGTGGCACTCAATCACTCAAATCCAGAAAACGCAGCGGACGATCAAGTGCAGCTGCTGCGCGGCACACGCGATCACTTCGAATTCCTGCGTGTGAAACAGCAAGCACAAGCAGTCGATCTGACCAAACTGCTCCCCGATGGATGGCAGCCACCGCAATTTTGCACGACAGTCGCCAAAAGCGGCCAAGTCTGCGGTCGCGGCACTTATGACGGCCGCGCAAAACGCGTGCTGCATTTTGCACCCGCGCGCGCCGGCAGTGGCTGGACAATCAACCGCTGTGACTTGCCCGGCCAATACCCGATTGCGGCGTCATTGAAGTCGCTAGCGAGCGCAAACCGCGCATTCATCCTGCGCAGTGGCGCAGACACAAATCGTTTTCGCATGGCCGAGCATGTCGTCTGTCAGCGTCTCGGCCTCGGCATCTCCGATTTAACCATTGAGTGTGAGTCCGAAGATCCGCCGCTATTTGATTGCGGGAGCCACGAATTCGTCGAAGCATTGCAATACGCGGGAATTCAAACCAGCGATGTACCGCTTAAGTATTGCACAGTGAAGACGCCATGCGCAATGCTCAATCCATCGGGACGCGGCTTCCTGCTTTGGGAACCCGCGCAACTCGGCGACCACACACTCACTCTCGATGTCGCAATCGATTTTGCCACCGCAATCGGCCAGCAACGGCTAATTCTCGGACTCTGCCCGGAAAATTTTGCGTTTGGCGCAATCGCACGCACAAATTGCTCTGCGAAGGAGATGACGATGCTGCGAAATTTCCATTGGCTGAGTCGCGATTGGCGCCATACCGGCTATAACGCACGCAATATCCTCATCGCGGGCTCGTCACGCTATGTCAATGAGCCGTTAGCGCCATTGACGTTGCCAAATGGCAAATCGCTTGAAGCAGTCTGGCACCGCACTTGCCTCGACCTCATCGCCGCGCTGTCTTTGTTGCCGATGCGCGCTGCTGGCCGCATCACATCCTATTGTGCAGGCCATGTACTGGACTGCGAATTCCTTAGCACGCTTGAATTATCAGGCAATCTTATCAGCTGTTAAGTGTCTGTCTTTGCTCTATGTCTTCTTCCGCAAAATCTGACTGGCTCCAGGAGTATCCATTTTCAAATTGCTGGATGAAGACTGCTGACGGGTATAAATTGCACTATGTCGATGTCGGCCAGGGCTTCCCGGTTGTGATGGCGCATGGCAATCCGACGTGGTCATTTATGTACCGCGCGCTGTTAAAACAACTGCCCAGCATGGGTCATCGTGCAATTGCGCTCGATCATCTCGGCTGCGGCCTTTCTGACAAGCCGCAGGATTGGTCATATCACCTCGCAGACCATATTGAGAATTTCCGGCAGTTAGTCGAAAAACAGCTCCGGCTCAAACAATTTGATTTAATTGTGCATGACTGGGGCGGCGCGATTGGCCTGGGCTATGCAGTGATGCATCCGGAACGGATTCGCCGCATCGTGCTCATGAATACCGCGGCATACTGCAGCGAGGAGATGCCGTGGCGCATCGCATTCATCCGCAATCCCATCACCGGCCCGCTGATGATTCGCGGCCTCAATATGTTTGCCGGCTACGCGACCCACATGGCAGTCGTCAAAAAGATGTCGCCGACCGCAAAAGCCGGAATGCTTGCGCCATACGACAATTGGCATAACCGCGTTGCAATTTATAAATTCGTGCGTGATATTCCGATGTCGCCCAAGCATCCATCATGGCAGACACTGAAGGATATCGAGAACAACCTCCAGCGTCTCGCTGACAAGAAGATTCTGATTTGCTGGGGCGAGAAGGATTTCTGCTTCAATATGCGCTATTTTGAGACGTGGAAGCTCATTTATCCCAACGCATTAGCGCTCAGCTTCCCCAACGCCGGACACTATCTCCTCGAGGATCTGCCCAACGAAATCATCCCGCTCATCTGCAAATTTCTAGATCAGCCATGTCTATCATCACAACCGAAGAGCTAAATCAATATCTGACGACTCGCGTCTTGGGCAGACATGTCCTCTCGGTTGAAGAATTGCCCTCGACCAATGCGCTGCTAAAGGAGCGCGCAGAGGAGTTTGATGAAGGCATGCTGATTTGCTGTGACCACCAGACTGCCGGGCGCGGCCGCGGCAAGCATGCATGGCACTCGCCATCCGGAGTCAATCTCTATTTCTCGCTTTTGCTGACGCCATCCCGTGCATTCGCACCGCGCATTCCGCAATTGGCGATGCTGGCGGCTCTCGCGCTCTTTCACGCGCTGAAGCAAGTCGCACCCGAGATGCCGCTTGCACTCAAGTGGCCAAATGACCTCTGGTGCGGCACGCGCAAACTCTCGGGAATTCTCTGCGAAGGCGCCGCTCCTGGCGAAAAGCACTGCGGCAAATTTCCAGTCGTCATGGGCGTCGGCATCAATATCAACTCCACACTCGACGATTTTCCGCTTGAATTGCAGGAGACTGCCGGTTCGCTAGCCATCTGCAATCCCGGCAAAAGCTACAGCCGCGCTCAAGTGCTGGCG
>CAVGNO010000076.1:6423-9506 GCA_963630475.1 Blautia faecis
CCTCGAGCGATATTACAACCGCTGGCTGGAATCGAAGGATTTTTCCGTCTTCGCGGATGAATGGCGTGAAAACGACTTGCTCGACGGCAAAAATATCATCGTCGAATTGCCCAATGAAAGCGTCTCCGGCGTCGTCTGCGGAATTTCACCCACCGGACTGCTGCTGCTCAAACGCGATGACAACAAAGTCATCGAGCCCATCTACGCAGGCGATGTCCATATTCGCCGCGAAAGCATAATCAAATAAATTTTGCAAACTCCTGACTTTCCATCTCCTATCCTCCTTGCGCCTGCGGGCGGGCGTGAAGCATTAAGCGCTGCGCTGGCTAATGGCGCAAACGCAGTATACTTCGGTGTCGGGCGCCTCAATATGCGTTCCCATGCCGCAGTCAATTTCACCGAAGAGGACTTGCCTTGGATTACGCAGAGATGCCATGCATGCGGCGTACAGGCTTGGCTCACAGTCAATATCATCGCATACGACAGCGAGTTAGATGCGCTGGAAGCGTTATTGCAGCGCGCGAAAGCCGCCGGCATTGACGCCATTATCGCGGCTGATCTGGCGGTGATTGAGATGGCGCACGCGCTAGGCTTGCCAGTACACATCTCCGTGCAAGCGAATATCTCGAATTGGCGCAGCGTGCAGTTTTTCTCGCAATACGCAGATGTCGTCGTCGCGGCACGTGAGCTGCATGTTGAGCAGCTCGCACAGCTTCATCGCAATATCATCGACCATAATGTTCGTGGGCCAAGCGGCGAACTCGTGCGGCTGGAAGCATTTGTCCATGGCGCACTCTGCATTGGCCTCTCGGGGCGTTGCGGCATGAGCCTCTGCGAGTATAACACCAGCAGCAACCGCGGATGCTGCTACCAGCCCTGCCGCCGCGAATATCTTGTACGCGATGCCGAGACTGGCGCGGAATTCAAGATCGACCACCAGTATATCATGTCGCCGAAAGATTTGTGCACGATTGCACAATTGCCGCGGCTACTCAACGCCGGCGTCTCCGTGCTCAAAATCGAAGGACGCGGGCGCTCTGCCGATTATGTCGCCACAACAACTGCGTGCTATCGCGCTGCACTGGATATGTGGCTTCGCCATGAGACGCCAACAGACGCTCAGATTGCTACGTGGCGCAATGCGTTGCTTGGCGTCTTCAACCGCCGATTCTGGGAAGGCGGATACTACTTGGGCGAGGATGCCGGAGTCTGGGCAGGCACACGCGATAACCAAGCAATCATCAAGAAAGAATTCCTCGGCGTCATCATCCACTATTATCAGCATCCGCAGATTGCCGAAATACGCTTGCAATCCGGCAATCTCCGCGCAGGTCAGAAGATACTGATCACCGGCCCCACTACCGGCGCAGTGGAATACACCGTGCCGTCAATTCAGCATGATGGCACACCCATCGAATTTGCCGGCATCGGCTCCGAAGTGACATTTCCGATTCCGACAAAATTGCGCGTAAATGATAAAGTATTTGCACTGAAGGAAAATACTCTTTGAGTTGGTATAAACATCCTGAATGAGCGCATCCCCACGCAAATTTTCCCGGCCATTTGGAATTGCATGCATCGCAATCCTGCTCACGCTTGCATCATTGGTCGGATGGCTGCAATTGCATCCCGGAGAAGATTTGCTCGAGCGCAGCCTCAAAGAGCAGACGCGTCTAGTATATGTCCCCGCTTGCCGCGGCGCACTGCTTGACCGCTTTGGCACACCACTGAATTTTACTGTGCCGGGCTATTCGATTGTTATCCGCCCCGAGATGATACGCGATCCGCGTGACACACGCAACCGCACACTTGAGAAGCTCACCGCAGCAATTGCTAATCTCGGCCTCGCACTCGGCAAGGACTTCTATGATTTCCGCCCCAGCCGCGAGGAGATATTGCGCCACCTCAAACAAGCGCCCGCTATGCCCATGACACTATGGGAAGATGTCGATGCCGACGTCGTTGCGCGCTGGGCTGCTCTGCGCGATGACTTCCCTGCAACCGAGCTATTGCTCTCCTGGCGCCGCGTCTACGATTTCCCGCAATTAGCGCCACATCTGCGCGGACGCGTCCGGCGCGAAGCACCACGCCAGGATGAAAACATGCGGCGTTTCTGGAACGCGAATTCACAAGTATTGCGCGGCATCAGCGGAATGGAACGCGCTCTCGAAAATGAATTGGCGGGCCATGGCGGCACCGAGCTACTGCAAACCGATGTGCTCTCCTATCGTAGCCGCCGAATCGCCGGATAATGGCGACGACATCCGCCTCACAATCTCATTACCATTGCAGAAACTCGCCGACGAACTATTTTCGCGCAATGGCTATCGCGGCGCGGCAGTCGCACTTGATATGGCCAGTGGCGAAGTCCTGCTGATGCATTCCGCGCCATCGCTCGGCAGTAATAACTCCCCAGGAACCAATACAGACAGCCAAGTCAATCGCGCTCTAGCTGGATATTACCCCGCCGGCTCGGTCATGAAGCCGCTCCTCGCGCTGTATGCGCTCGAACACGGCATCGCTGACGCTAATTTTTCCATCGATTGCGCCGGATATTTCCCGCTCGGTAAAAAAGCACGCGTCGGCTGCTCGCATATCCATGGCAAAATCGCGATGGTTGATTCTATCGCACTCTCGTGCAATACATACTACTGCACTCTCGCGCAAAAATTTACTGAAGAGCAATTCGACGAATTCGCGACTGAATTCGGCTTCGGTTCGCGCACTGGCGCTCTCCTCGAAGGGCAGGAAAGCGCCGGCGTCCCATTCTCACCTGCGTGGGTCAAGCAGCACCGCAAAAACATGCGCGTCTGGCTCCCCGGCGACGCCGCAAATGCAAGTATTGGACAAGGCGGCTGGGCAGTCACGCCAATGCAAGTCGCACTCGCGCTGAATTATGCGCTCACCGGCCGGCTCCTTACGCCGCTATATACTTGCGACGCCGAAATCAAAATTCGAAAGGAGCATCAATGGAAGCCCGGCGCACAACGCGTCATCCTCGAAGGCATGTGCGGCTGTGTCCAATATGGCACTGCGACAAGCATGCGCAATAAGACCGTGAGCATCCTGGCTAAAACTGGCAC
>CAVGNO010000077.1:0-2139 GCA_963630475.1 Blautia faecis
TACGAAGCTGCTGTTTTCAAAGTATGAACTCCTGGGTGAATTATATGGAAAGGAAGAGTTCAGGAATGCGCAGAAAGAGCAGAAGAAGTATGCAAAGACGAATTCGTACAATGACAAGCCGTTTGAATTATCCGTTGGAGCGGATCGGCTGAAGGTCGAATATGACGGTATTTCTTCAACGCTGTTTATTGATGGAGAAAAAATCGAGGTGCCGCGTTGCCGGGACTTCTTTAGATATATCTCGGGCGGCTGGCTGGAAGAGTATGCCTACCTGTATTTCAGAGATAAGCAGGCTAATGGTGAAAAAATCTACGATCTGCGAATTGGTGTGAAGGTATTCCCAAAAGATGAGAAGAAGCAAAATCATCAGGAAAATCAAACGCAAATATGCAGTGAATTGGATTGCGTCTATACGGACGGAAAACGGCTCTATATTGTCGAATGCAAAGCGGGGAATGTGGTACAGGAGCATGTGCAAAAGCTAGAAAATAACGTCAGATTGTATGGCGGAAGCGCTGCGCGTGGAATTCTGTTTTCATCGTTTGCTTCGCATGCTGTGCTAGACCGCATAAACCGCACGCCGTCGTTAAGTGCCATCGTTTCTAAAAAATGACATTAGACGACATGAGATACAATCGGTGAAGAATAACGACATGAAAACATTATATAGCTGGGTGGGCGACAATGACTTGCTTTACATGGCGGAATGCATTGGGCGTGAAGATGTAAAAGATGCGGTTAATGCATGCATCAAAAATGTCACGCAGTATAAAGTGCGTCCTGGTGCAGTGAAGACTGCGTATGACCATGGCCATTATGACAAGCTCGTCTTATTTTGGACTCGCGAGAAAGACCCTACGATCACGCAGGATGATAGCGGAAAGAAAATTACGTTAAGCGAGTATTATCGTCAATATTTGGGCAATGGCGATATTGAGATTTGTCATCTTAAGATAAACAGCATCAACAACTATGGCGAGATTTATAACAAGCTCGAGCGGGAAATCGAGAGCAGATTCTCCGTGTCGGATGAAAATGATTTCCTCTTGACTTCGGGGACGGGCGCGATGACGGCAGTCATGCTGCTGCTTGGCAAGACCAACTATCCCGCGCGGCTGTTGCAAGTCGAAAACTCAACTGTCACTGAAGCGCGCATCCCGTTTGAATTATCGCTGACGACGGTATTGTCTGAAATCAACCGCACATCTCCCGACCCGTATTGCAATGATGTGGCGACGAAGGCGGCGTTTCAATTAATCAAAGGCGCCAGTGTGGCTATTGATGAAACGAAGCGGCTAGCTGCGCGTTTTGCTGCGCAGAATTACAATGTGATGATTTGCGGCGGCAATGGCGTTGGCAAGGAGCTGTTTGCGCAAGCGATACACGAGACGGGCAGCCGCGGCGGAAAGGAAATCATCAGCATCAACTGCGCGGGATTTACGGATGAGCTGCTGGAGTCGGAGCTGTTTGGCTATGAAGGCGGCGCGTTCACTGGCGCAAGAAAAGGCGGCAAGGACGGATTATTTCAGCGTGCTGATGGCGGAACGCTCTTCATGGATGAAGTCGGCGAGTGCTCGCTGGCGATGCAAGCAAAGCTGCTGCGTGTATTGCAGCCGCCGAAGGGTAAACCGGCGACTTGCCGTGTTTTCCGTCGTGTCGGCGGCGACAATGCTATCGAAGTGGATGTCCGGATAATCACTGCAACCAACCGCGATTTGCAGGAGATGGTGAAGCAAGGAAAATTCCGCGAGGATCTCTACTATCGTCTGGCGACTTTGCAACTGCGCGTGCCGTCGCTGAATGAGCGTGGTGCGGAAGACGTCAGGATATTGGCTGAGGAGTTCCTGAAGAATTTCAATGAGAATAACGCGCAGGCCGTGAAGAAGCACTTCTCCGCAGATGCGCTAAAGCTGCTGCAGAGCAGACAATGGCCGGGAAATGTGCGGCAGCTGCAGCATGAGGTCATACAAGCGGCGGTCATGACGGATGGCGAGGAGATAACGCCGGATAAATTCAGATTCCAAGCGGAGGATGAAGACGCAATTACGCGATATGTGCTTCCGGATGTCCTGCCCCAAATGAGCCTGGAGGATGAAGTCAATAAGATCAAATGCGCGTATATCGAAAAAGCGATGGATC
>CAVGNO010000077.1:2149-9303 GCA_963630475.1 Blautia faecis
TTAGATTTGAAGAAACCACGGAAGAAGAACAAATAAATTTATGTTATTTATGGCAGAATATAAATTATCTTATATAATTTGCGCTTATGCAGAATAGCGTATATTGTGACATGCATAAGCGTAATTATTTGTGCTTTAGCGAGATAAGCAATAGTGGCGGATTGCTCGATGCATTTTGGCACGCCCATTGCTATAATGATGATTTGTCAGCATTAATCATGAGTCAAGCTCTTTTTTAAGGAGAGGAGAAGATGTCAGAGCGAGAAGAATTTTGGAAATCGAAGTTGAAAGCGTTTTTGCACGATCCGCCGTGCAAGTGTCTGGATTTAGGGAGCCATGAGGCGATTGCGGCGCAATTCAAGCGCAGCATTGGTTTTGCGGAAGGAGAGGAATTTGATGACGTGTTCACGAAGGTCTGTGATCGGACTGCAGCGGCGGCGGATCGTTTTTTATTCCCGAAGTCATCGGTGATGCATTCGCGTTATGACGGCACTGCTGCGACGGCGTTTCATCATCCGTTTTGTGACGGCGTGTGGTATGACGAGCGTGGATTGAATGTTGTCGAAGCGGAGAAGATTTTCCAGACTTCGATTGGGATTGCGGATCAGAATTTGAGCTGGCAGCAGCGGTACATGCTGTACTGGCGGCGCTGGCCGGAGGAATCGGCAAAACTGGATGCGCGTGTCGCATTCTTGCCGGCGGACACGCGAATTCCGGATCATACGATTTGGAACCACAACAGCTTGACGTCGGCATTCCGCGGCTGTTATACGGATGGCGTCTTTGAGCCGTCATTCTTGCTCTTCCAGATTGGTCCGGTGCAGTCATTTATCGAATGTGCGAAATCGACGCGGGACTGCTGGAGCGGCAGTTACATCCTGTCGTGGCTGATGTCGAAAGCGCTGTCGGCAATTGCGATGGAAATTGGGCCGGACAGCGTGATTTTCCCCGCATTGCGTGGTCAGCCATTTTTTGACTATGCGATGAAGGAGATTTATTCCGCGATCAAGCTCGAGAATGACCGGACATTATGGGATGCGGTTGCGAAGAATATCGGCGGCAAGATGCGGATTCCGACATTGCCGAATCGCTTCCTAGTGTTGTGTCCAGCGTCAAGAGCGAAGGAGCTCGCACAGCGTGCTGAATTGGCAATTCGCGAAGAGTGGCATCGCATTACCGAATTCGCATGGAAGGAGTTCTCGGCGAAAGCGCATGGCGGACTGGAGCCGTGGCGCAAGCGCTGGCAGGAGCAGACCGAACAATTCCTGCAAGTACAGTGGCAGACGATGAATTGGGATGAGTCATTATGCGATGAAGCGCTGATGAAGATGGCATCCGAGATACCGGAAAAGGAGCGCGATCCGCGCAACGGCAATAACATCGGCAACAGCTGGAATATGCAGTACAACCGCGTCTCACGCGCATTTGCTGCACGCCGGATGCTCCGCGAGTTTGCGCAATACACCAAGCCGGATGCCGACTGCTTAGTCGGTGCGCCAAAAGACGCGCTGTCAGGCGTCGAGGAAGTCATTGGAAGCGAAGCGCTGTGGGAGGCTATCCGGAAGGGCGATGGCGATCTGTTTAAGGAAAATGACGGGCCGTATGGCGCAATTACTTTGACGAAGCGCTATTTCCCGTTGTACTTGAAGCAGGAAGCAAAGCTGAATCTGGATTTTGGCAATCAGCAGACGCGCATTGCTTCGACGCGGGAGATTGCGGGGGAACGCAAATACTTCGCAGTGCTGGCGATGGACGGCGATCAGATTGGCGCACGGCTGTCAGGCCACAAGGGGCGTCTGTTCAAGGACTGCTTGTCCAAGGAAGCGCACGAGTATATCGGCAAGCTGCCAGCGTTCAAGGATTACCAGCGCGCGATGTCGCCAGCTGCGCACACGCAATTCAGCGAGTGCCTCTCCAATTTTGCGTTGCATCTGGTTGAGCCGGTGATTACGGCATTCGGCGGTCAGTTGATTTATGCGGGCGGCGATGATGTGCTCGCGATGGTTCCGGCAGGCAAAGCATTGGCGGCTGCGGTTGCATTGCGGTCGATGTTCCGGGGCGAATACCATCCTGCGTTGATGCAGAATGTGGAGCTGGCGTATGAGTTCAGCGAGAAGCTGTTGCGCGATTACGGCATTTCTGAGCAGCATCATGGGTGGGTGACAGTGCCGTCAGGGCGTGAAAAGCTCGCGCTGATGGTTCCGGGCACGGAATGCGATGTCTCCTGCGGCATTGCGATAGCACACAGTGACTATCCGCTGCAGCGCACGATTCACGAAGCGCGGATGGCAGAAGCGCGCGCGAAGAATGTCTACAAACGCGGTGCATTCTCGATGTCGCTGCTGAAGCGCAGTGGTGAAATCATTCAATGGGGCGGCAAGTGGGAATCGCCTGCAGTTGAGCTGTACTACACATACTTGGCGCAGCGCAATAAAGACATGAGTGCGCGGCTGCCTTACACATTAAGCCAAGTGCTTGCGCCGTATGCGCTGGATAAAGCGGCGCGTCAATCCGGCATTGCGGGTGAGCGCATCATCGAAATCATCATGGCAGAATTCCGCGAGCTGTGTTCGCGCCAGTGGCTGCACAATCCGCCATTGGAGTTAGCACAGCGCGAGCTTGCCGCACTCCTCGCGGAGTATGGCGTCGCGGGACTAGCGAATTTCGCGAAGCTCTTCTTGTCAGTGGCATTTATCTACCGCGATCCAAGTGACGACTTAAACAATGAGGACGGGGAATAACCATGTATCACAGAATAATCATCGAAGCGAGGGACTTACTCTTTTTCCGGGATGGCCGGCCTGTCAATAATGGCGTCGGTGCAAATTGGCCGATGGCTCAAACTGCATACGCTGCGCTGAATGCGGCTTTCCGCCAGCGCTGGATGCAAGCGCAGGAGTGGGAAGCGACGACGACACAAGACAGCAACAAGTGGCGCACGAGCAACCGCTTCCAGTCACTGAAGAGCGTCGGGCCGTTTCCGATGCGCGATGGCGAAGTCTTTCTGCCGACGCCATCGGATTTGAAGCCAAGTGCAATCATGGCGCCATTGCTCAATGTCCCGGGTGAATCGAATCTGCCGCAGTGGGTGAGTCTTCCGGTTGGCGCAAATCTAGCGCCATCGAAGAATGAATGCGGGAATTGGATTGCGTTGAGCGAATACCGCAAGTATCTTGCGGGAAAATGCGATGTCAAGACCATCCCTAGCAGCGAGTTGTATGATGTCGAGGAACGCCCAGGCATCAGCATTGACGAGCAGAGCCGCTCGACAAAAGACGGCAAGCTCTTCTTTGGCTCGTACATGCGGCTACGCCCGAGTGTCAAGATGGTGCTTTGGGCGGAATGCATGTCTAGCCAAGTCGATGTCATCGCGCAGTATTTCGCCAATGGCGATCAGAATCTTGTCTTCGGCGGCCAGCGCGGTGTCGTGACTGCGCATCTGGATGACAGCGGCGATGCATCAATGCCTAGCGATCTCCTCGCACGGGAAGTCAAGCTCACAGGCCGGCAAGTCAAGTGGGTTTTGCTGACGCCGGCGGCATTCCAGAGCGGCGCGCTGCCGAGCTTCATTAGCGCATCCGGCGAAGTGATGCTGACAGTGCCGACGGGGCGCAAGCCGGAGCGTAGTGCATTCCGGAACCGTGATGACTACCGCCGCGCATGCCGTGATGCATCCCGGAAACTCTCTGCGCGATTAGTCGCCGCAGTGATTCCGAAGAATACGCATTACTCGGGATGGAATTGCGAGTTCAACCGGCCTGAACGCACGCTGAAATTAGTGCCGGCAGGCGCGGTCTACTACTTTGAAGCGGAGGATGACAGCGAAGCGCAATTGCTTGCGCAGCTGCTGGATAATTCGCGCAACAGCGAGTACTTCGGCAGCCAGGGAATGGGTGTCGGAATCTGCACTGCATTCAATTACTTGGATTTTAACAACTTGAATCAATAATACTAGAGGAGAAAAAAGAAGATGATGAAGAAGAATTTTGTTGCGTTGTTTGCTCAATCCCCGGTCCATGTCGGAGCCGGCAATTCGGTCGGTGTCGTCGATTCTCCTGTGATGCGTGAGCGCCACACCCGCATTCCGGTGATTCCGGGCTCGTCGCTCAAGGGCGTCTTTTCCAGCTTGTGGTCGGGCAAGCGCGATGTGGATTCCGAAGCGCGCGTGCTGTTTGGTTCCGATGATGCGAAGAATGCATCTGCAGGGCAATTGCTGATTGGCGAAGCGCGTGTATTGGCATTCCCAGTGCGCTCTGCGAAGAATGCGTTCGCATGGATTACTTGCCCGCTGGCGCTGGAACGCTTCCGCCGCGACTCCGGTATTGATTTCGAAATTCCAGAAATCTCTAAAGAAGACGAGTGCTATGCCGCAGATGCACTCGAAATGAACCAAAGCAAAGTGATCCTCGAGGAGTACATCTTCGACAATATGGCAGAAGACGAAATTGCCGAACTGGCGAAGAGCTTGGCGGCAGTCACTAACGCGGCAGTGTGGCAGAACTCCCTCAAATCCCGCTTGGTCGTCGTCGCAGACGAAATCTTCAGCTACTTCGTCGAGAATGCATGCGAGATTGTCTCGCGTTGCCGAATCGATGATGTCACCGGCACGGTTGCAAGCGGCGCGCTCTTCAATCAGGAGCAAGTGCCCTCCGAGACGCTCTTCTACTTCCCCGTCTTTGCCGAAAATCGCAAGGAGATGACCAGTGACGCGGCATTAGCAGCGTTCCAGAAGAAGCTGGCGGAGAATGGCAATATGATACAAGTCGGCGGCGATGAGACAATTGGCCTCGGTTTCTGCGAAGTCAAATTCAACTAATTGTGGGGAGGAATGACAGCGATGAAAAATAATCTGGATTTGATGCGTGCTGAAAATGCACTGAAAGCGGCTTCAATAATCGGGCGAGGCAAGGACGGCGGCGAAGTAGTGAAGAAAGTTCCGGCGTACATCATCAACGACGGCTTCCTGGCAGCAGCCGCGTTCGCCGAAGCCAACAAGGGCGGCTATGGCGATGTATTTGCGGCAATCGCTCATCATCTGAAGTCGGTTGGCCGTATTGACATTGCGGACGAATCCGCGCAGGGGTTGATCAAGTACTTGGTTGGCAAGGACTCCTCGACACTGCGCGATGTCACTGCCGAAGCGATGCTCTTTTTGAGCTATCTGCGGCGTTTTGTGAAAAAATGCGATGGGAGTGAGAGATAATGGCGTATAACAGCAACAATTACAATAACAACGGCAATTTTGTCAAGGACCGCAATGCGCCGAAGGGATACGCTTGCGATACTTTTCAGAATACGGTTGGCGAAGCGCTCGTCTCGCTGGACAATCTGGAGTCGCCGTCATTGCGCTTGACCAAGCTGATGCATTACAGCAGTGGCAGTGACAATAGCGTGGAGATGGCGGCGATTTGCAAGTGCACGAATAAGTTGCATGGCAATTGCGATGGCGTGGTTGCGGCAATCAAGCGTTTGCCTGGTAATGTGTGCTTCCGCATGGCGCTGGCAGCACGGATGATGGTGAATCAATCCGGCAGTGTCCTCAACCTCGGTATATTGTTGCACCGCAATTACTCGTGCCCGTATATTCCGGGGTCGGCGCTCAAGGGCATCACGCGCCACTATGCAGTCGAACAATATGGCGCTGAAGATGCGGCGGTTTTGCGCATCTTCGGGGGACACTTTGAGGGACAGGACAATGCAGGAAGCGTCGCATTCATGAATGCATTCCCCGCATCCGGGAGCAACTGGAAGCTCGTCTCCGATGTGCTGACTAGGCACAATGATCCGGCGGACAACGGTCCGATGGATACCAAAAATCCGGTGCCGATTGTCTTCCCCGCAGTCGAAAAGGGCGCGCAATTCGATTTCATCGTCGCGCCAGCGCGTGCATGCGTCGCATCAAGTGACGTGGAGCTCGCGGCAAAGTGGCTGCGCGAAGCGCTCCAGGAAAATGGCGTCGGCGCTAAGACATCAGCTGGATACGGATGGTTTAGGGAGATGTGACAATGAAAAAAGCTGAAGTGAAAATTCAATTTGTGACGCCGTGCATCATGAGTGGTGCCGATCAGCGGAAAGCCGAATTCCGCGCGCCGTCCATTCGCGGGAATCTGCGCTGGTGGATGCGCGCACTTGGCAGTAGCAATGAAGAAGTCAATGCCATCTTCGGCAGCGCAAATGGCACAAACGGCATGCGCAGCCGCATTATCGTACGCGATACGACTACGGGGATTGTGCCATCGCTGTTGCAGAATGCCGAGGGACTAACGGGAAACAAAAATCCCGATTACTTCTTGTGGCCGCTCCGCCCAACAAAGACAAGTGACTGTAAGCGCGGCGTAATTCCAGAAAACGCGACTGTTTCATTCTCGATTACGGTACGGCATGCCAATGATGAGCAGGACAATGCGTTCTTCAAGCGCGCAATGGCAAATTTCGAGCGCGCGCTGAAAGCGTTCTTGCTCTTCGGATCGCTGGGCACGCGCTCCCGCCGTTGCTATGGCTCAATCTGGCCGACAGAAGTCATCATCGATGGTGTGAAATGGTCAATCCCGAAGACGCCAGAGAAGCTAAAAGCGATAGCGAAGGAATTGCAATTGGAAGACAAGAAGATTTTTGTTCACATCGTTACTCCTGTAGGTAGTGACGACTACCATCCCAGACAATTTAACTCCTGGAAGGCCGCTGTCGCAGAATGCCGTGATTATCTATCCTATTATCGCAAGGGGAAGGGTGGTGATGCATTGGATTGGGGGCGCAATGATCACGATGCACCATTTGGTGGATGCCAGCAAGTCTACCGTGCTGCGTTGGGATTGCCGTTAGCGCAACGTTATACTTCCGGAACCAATGTCGAAACCTCGATAGATGGATATGAACGCTTGGCATCTCCGTTGCATCTGAAAGTCGTCATGCTTGACGGTGGTTTTGTTCCGCTCGCAATCTTCTTTAGGGCAATGCTTCCTAAAGAAGGGACAAGAGTCAGGCTTAAAATCAAAGGCGGTCGTGAGCGTGATGTGACATTGAGCCATGAATTAGTGGGTGAGATGATGAATTGTGGCGATATTATCCCAATAGAGAAATTCTAAAGGAATCCTGATTCCGTGAAGTTAGAGAGTTTTGCGTCAGAACTAGGAATTTCGAAGGAGCGTACCGGG
>CAVGNO010000078.1:0-4851 GCA_963630475.1 Blautia faecis
CAGCAATACACCGGGCTTGCCCATCAAGTAATCGCGATTTCGGGCGAATTCGGCTTGCCAGCCATCAAGACACTCATCAAATTCGCTGGCTTCGACATGGGGCCGATGCGTCTACCAGTCGCACGCCAGACACTAGCAGAAGAGCAACTGCTCAAACAGAAGCTGACTGATGCGAAGCTAATGGATTGGATCGGCTAATAGCGCCGTTCAAAAAATCCGCGCGAAAGACCACGCCAGGCCGGGTACAAGCCCGGCCATACATTTTATTACGCGAAGATGTGTTCTGCTTCGATGAGATCCATCACGCGGCGGTACATGCGATAGAAGCCGAAGTCGTTAGGATGGCATCCATCGACCGTGCATGCATCCGACATTTCGCCGGCTAGCAAGCTATATCCATCGATGAAGTAGCTATGTTTATCACCGGCTTCGACCGCATGTTCCCATGTGCGCTTGACAATATCGCGGCGCAGCTTGCAGACTTCGCTATCGTCGCGATATTGGACATCCGGGCGTGAGAGCATGATGATAGGCAATGTCGGATGTGCTTCGCGGACGATTTTGAAGAATGGCTCATGGGTCGCTTCGAGAAATTCCGGCTCGATGGCATTCCAGTCGTAATCCAGGACGAAGAGTGATAGATCGAGCGAAGCAATCAGTTTAGCCATAGCCGGTTCGCCTTTTGCGCATCCGGAGAAACCGAGGTTGATTTGCTCTGCATCGAGTTTACGGCACAGCATTGACGGATACATATTTCCGGGACGCGTTGCGCATCCGCCCTGCGTAATCGATGAGCCGTAAAACAGAATCGGCTTAGTAATGCGATGTGCTTTTGGCGCAAGCATCTGCGCATCGGCTTTGATTCCGATTTCCACTTTGCTGACACCGCCATAAAGTGGGAAATTGACCACCCAGTCACAAAGCAAGCCGTTGGGATTGACGCCGGCAAGCGCTTTTACATAGACTTGCGCATGATCGGGCTGGACGCATTTATTGAAGATCAATTCCTCGCTTGGCAGCGCGCGATAGCAATCAAATCCCATGGAGCTACTGCGCGGCATGTGATTCATCTCCCAGCTGTACGCAAGCGTTGAGCGAATCATTATCTCTTTGGAATTGCTCCGGAAACGCGCACAGACACCAGCACTCTTGTGGCTCAATTCCAATACGCCTTCGGACGTCTCTTCCTTGGTGATGCTCAATGGAATGCGGTAGTACTCGCCGTGGTTTTCTGCCAGCCATGGCAAGCCCTCAAGACTGATCGGCAATTGCTGTACATCAAAAAAGATAAAGCCGTCTTCCTCAACTTTGGCAGCCGCAAAATTTTTATCAATTTGAGTTAAGTCCATTTTCGTTTTGCTAAACTAGAGTATAATAACCGTAATAACGATAACAGTTGCTGAACAAAATGTAATCCATCAAAGATGTTCTATAAAAAATACGACTTAATTGTCGCCGGCGCAGGAGTTGCTGGTATCGCAGCAGCGCTGGCGGCAGCACGCCGTGGCATCCATGTCGTCTTGCTTGAAAAGACGGTCTGGACTGGCGGTCTGGCGACATCGGGACTAGTCAATATCTATTTGCCGCTGTGCGACGGCAATGGCACGCAAGTCAGCTTCGGCATCACAGAAGAAATGCTCAAACGGAGCTTGAAATACAGCCCCGGCACGATCCCCGACTGGCCGCATGCGCACAATGGCAATGAGCTGGAGCGCTATCGCGTTGCATTCTCCCCCGCCGGATTTGTCCTCTCGCTGGATGAAATGCTGGAAGAAGCGGGCGTCGAACTGTGGTTTGACACCGTTGTGCTGGGCGCTGAAGTCGAAGGCGACCGCTTGAAATCGCTCACTGTGGGCAATAAGAGCGGTCTGGGAAAATTGGAAGCGACTTATTTTATTGATGCGACAGGCGATTCCGATCTGGCATTTTATGCCGGCGACGCAGTCCACCAGGAATCGAATGCCAATGCATCGTGGTCATTGGAGCGCACTGGCGCGCCAGCCAATATCCAGACTCTGACCGACCAAATTCAAATGCGAATTGTCGGCTATTCAGATGAGAAAAATGGCTACGGTCCGGGCATTGACGGCGCAATTGTCAGCCGATTCATCCAAGATGGCCGCAAACGCTACCGCACGACATTGGACGAGGACTACGCTTCGGGCAAATACGATCGAAACAGCCGCTATCCGCTTTGCCTCCCGACAATGCCGGAGTTACGCCATACACGCTGTTTTGACGCACCATTTGCGCTGCAGCCCGGCATGGACTGGACGCATTTCGATGATTCGATCGGACTGTGCGCTGATTGGCGCAAAGCCGGTTTTGTCTGGGAAATTCCATATCGCACACTGCTCTCCAAGCGACTAGTAAATTTGCTTGCAGCCGGCCGTTGCACTGCAGCGCATGGCGATGCGTGGGAAGTCACGCGTGTCATCCCCGTCGCTGCCGAAACTGGCGAAGTCGCCGGCGTCGCAGCAGCACTTGCGCTTGCCACCGGCAAACTGCCGAAGGAGTTCACGCCAAGCGCAAGTCAGGATTCACCATTGTCAAAAGAGCTACGCGAAAAATGCGGTTTCCCGATTCATTTTGAGGATGTAGGATTGACCGCACGTACGTGTTAGCTACACGCATCATTTCCGGCGGCGACGTTTCCACGCGCGCCACGTCAGTGGAATGCGCCGCTTAAATGAGCGCGCGACTGCGGGACCAGCCATTGCGCCGCCGCACAAGAGCATCAGCCACGAAAACGCATATACTCCGGCAGCAACGGCAATCCAGATGCTTTTTTGGTCGGGATGTGCGGTCGCGATGAGTGTGCAGATCGCAGCGCCGCCATATCCGAACGGGACGTTGATTGCCAGCAGGACAACACCGACAAAGCCTATCCAGCCGATTCGTTTCCAATGAAATAATTTGAAGAGATGACAGAACATTATTCAGTTATTGTTGAATGCGCGAATAAAGAAATCCCAGCATAGCCGGCACTGCAGTCTCGACACGCAGGATGCAATTGCCAATTGTAATTGGACAGCATCCATTGGCTAACAACACATCTTCCTCCTGCGGTGCAAAGCCACCTTCCGGCCCAATCCAAATTTGCCGCACTGTGCGCGCAAATTCCGCACTTAACACTTGATGAGCAGTGGCCTCCGCCGCGGGTGATGCACCAAATACACCCGGAAGATGCCCTGAAGCATCAAATGCATGCGCAAACTCCTTCGGGGGATGCAAATGCGGGCGCCATGGATTCATCGATTGTTTGAGCGCTGCAGTCAGCACTGCTTCCCATGCATCGACGACTGATTCATCCGGCCGCGAGACGCCATATTGGCAGATTATCGGCTGAATTTCAGCAACACCGAGCTCGGTTGCCGCTTTCAGCACCAAATCAATCGTCTTGCCGCGCGGAATCGCAACGCATAGCGTGAGCGGCTGAGTTGGCGCACTCACTTGGCTCTCCTCAAGCACTCGTACCGACACCGTCTTTGGACGCCGCACACCCGTATTGTCCGCTAACAGATCGCATTTGGCGATTGTGCCACGGCCATTGAGCACTTGCAATGCGTCGCCAGGCTCAAGACGCAATACGCGCAATGCGTGCTGTGTCTCCGCTTCATCCAATGTAATGACGGATTGGCCTGGCTCGTATTCCGGTTGGTAGAATCGTCGTATCTGCATGAGAGAGATGCGTATAATCAGCGCATTAGAATTGCGGTTCCATTTGCGGGAAGGATTGGCGCGGTTGTGGTTGCGCACCAATCGGCGGCATCTGCGGCATCGGAGCGCGCTGCTGGGCTTGCGGTTGCATATTTGAATGATTGATTGCGTAACTGACCGGATCGCCAGCCATTTCTGCGTCATTCATCATATTGCTCTTCGGATCAAGGAAGAGCACGCGTTCGGCACGCACACGCATCTTGCTATGCTTCATGCCATTGCGGTCAGTAAATTCGGTATTGACCAATTTCCCTTCAACATACGCGGATGCGCCTTTATGAAGGAATCGTGCGCAAGCAGCCGCAAGCTTGCCGAATGTAAAGATGTCCACAAATGTCGTATTTTCGTGATCGACGCCATCCTGTGAACGGTACCTACTATTGATAGCAAGTGCAAATTCGCAGACTTGCGTGCTGTTGGTCATCGCTTTCAAAGCCGGCTCGCGCGTCAGATTTCCAATGAGATGAACTTTATTTAATGATGGCATAGTATGATTATCTCCTATTTCGTTTCATCGTGCATCCGATACATGCTCCTCCTTATGATCGGAGATTGGCAGCCACAATCGCGAGGGATAATTGCGACTGTGATAAATTGTATTGACCGCAGGTAAGAATGGCGCCGCTGTGTTGGTTATCGGGAATGCATTAGCAGGCGTAATGTATCGCGGATAATCCGACGACGTCACTTCAAGCCGAATCTGCATGCCGGCCTCAAGTATCACCGCGACAGGGCGCAGCGTTATATCCAATGCGACTACGTCGTCATTTGATGTCCCCCGTTTCTCTGCGAGTGGCGGCCGCCCTGCACTGGCCAGCTGCGCACTGATGCGCTTGACACCATGGCAGAGGTTGAAATCGGATGGCGATGCGCTTGGTGATTTCGCATCGCGTGCGCACAGACGCACAATGAATGTCGCGTCTGAACGGTTGCTGTCCACCCACATCCGCAAACGCGGAATGCCAAAGATCAAACTGTCATGCGTCAAAACAGGCGCGACAAACACCGCGCAATCCGGCCCATTCGCCACACCGGGATTTGATTCATCTCGGGGGCAATCGGTCAAACTGAACCAGATGGCGTCGCAATCGCTGAAGCTCTCCCTGCGCGGATCATGCTGGAAGATTGTGA
>CAVGNO010000078.1:4861-9222 GCA_963630475.1 Blautia faecis
CCGTCAAGCTTCCTTCTGCCAAGTAGAAAAGCCGCGGCGGCGACGCATCAAATTTCCGAAGCGCATAAGCGTCATGCTCTATTGCTGTCTCATCCGAAATCCTCGCGATATTATAATTGTTCTGCAAAACACTGTCTGTATACCATGTCCTTTTTGTTGCATTATCGGAAGCAAAATTGGCATGAAGCCAGTCGTATGTCATCTCATCCTGCTCGCATTCCGAATTGTCGCTGATATTGATTTGCGGCCGATGAATGCAATTAGCGGAGAACTGCTCGTACGCGGCAATCGTCCCCGGGCAGAATGGATGGCGCCATTGCGTGAAGAACAACGTCAGAAGATGCGGATGCATCAAGCTCATCATATCCACACAATAGCAGTCATGCTCCCAGAAATGCGGATCACTGCAATGCTTTTGCATCTGAAGAAACCACGTCTCTACTTCAGGCCGCCGCGACAATGGCGATACACCGGCATGCCAATGCTGGCATTGCGGATAGTCGTTTATGTAATACGCATCGTCATCATCACGCACCCAGTCCAGCGCTTGACGCACTGCGATGCCGTTGAGCACGCCGCCGGTACATAAGCCCCACTCACGCATATCCGTCGAAATATTGCCGCAGACTAGCCCGACAATCTCGGGGCGCACACCCGCATGAATTGCCGCATACAAAGCGCATTGTCCTGAATATCCTCTGCCATAAAGGACATAACGGAAGTATCGATAGGGCTCATGATGGCCAAGCCAATCCATCGTATCAATGCCGTCATTTATCTCCTGAGTATACGGCGAAAAAACGCCTTGCGAACCGCATTGCCCACGTACGAAGACTATCAGCACAATCCAGCCATCGGCAAGCAAGCGCTCGTAAAGCGTCTCATCGCATCCGAACTCATCGTGCAACACGCACTCATCCCAATAGTCGGTGCGAATCAGCAGGCAATACGGCGTAGGAAAAGACGCGTCCATCGCATGCGTTGCCGTCTCCGGAGACTGATACAAAATCGATGACAGCTTTACGCCATCACGCATCGGAATCTTTAGCTTCTCTGACAAAATTTCCATAATGCTCCTCCTATTGAAATGTGCAGCAATATCGTCCACACACATAACGTAGCTGAAATTTTCAATTATGCAAGCACACATGCAAATTATTTTTCATCTGATTTGCATTTTTGAAAATTGGTATTATTGTTTGCAGTGAGCCCGAAACCGGGTTCCATCGCCATGCTTTTTTCGGCGCCTGCCCGGAATGCATGGCCGCATCAAGAATGCAGGTGTTAAAACAAATAGGAGAGTAGACAATGAAACGAGTCAATGCACTGCTATTGGCATTATTGCTAGCGTGCTCGGGGACAATTGCATTTGCAGCGGATCCGGCTCCTGCGGCTCCGGCAGCGCCAGCAGTTGAGCAGACGGTGCCGGCGCCGAGTGTGAAGCAACTTCGCGGCAAGCTATTGTACAAGCGCAATCAAATCTCCAAATTGGAAAAGAGCGCGCTATCGAGCAACGATGATTTGCGCAACAAAGTCACAGCACTGGAGACTCAACGCCGTGATTTGCTCGCCGGCGCACAGCCCAAACTGACTGAATTGTACCAGCAAGAAGCGGAGCTGCGCCAGCAAATTGATGCAATGAGCGCGAAAAAATAATTCATAACTCCGTGGAGTTGATTATTTTATTGCATCAGCTGACACATTTTCGCAACAAAAGACTCAACTTCACGGATTCAGAATATTGCAAATATCATTAGAGATGCCATATTATGCGCGCTTACAAAATATTTATTTGGAGAGATGGCTGAGTGGTCTAAGGCAACGGTCTTGAAAACCGCCGACGAAGCGATTCGTCCGTGAGTTCGAATCTCACTCTCTCCGCCATATATCTTCCCCCCATCCACAGTATATTCTTGAATCGGCGATATGCCTTTATTTTTGTTCCTCGACGTGGAATAATTCGCACATCGCGTTAAAGCGCGCAAGCGCCGCAGGGCCGAATTTTGCTAGCTCATGGATAATTCTGTCCAGCGATTTTTCCTTTTGGTCGCCGGATTTGGAGAAGAATTTATCCGCGAGGCAAATCAGCTTTTCTTCCGGTGTCTCGGGGAGATAATCGCGCAGGGGCAATGGCAGATGCTCGGCGGCAATCTCCTCGGCAGTAATTCCTGCGCCGGTATGGCGTTCGCAAATTCGCGCATACGCTTCCAGCTCTGGCGCAAATTCGCGCAACATCGCAGCACCAATGATGCCGTGGCAAATATAGTCCGCGTCACCATTGCATAAAATTGACGGCGCATGACAACGTCCAATGCCGATATCATGCAGCATCGCGCCATTGAGTACGAGCGCGCGATTGAGGCCCATCGCTTCGACTTCCGGCGCCGCCATGAGCGCTAACGCTTTATCGCGCACTTGCATGCTGTGCTTCAGCAGCAACTGTTTTAACGGCGTATCCTCGGGATAAAAATGATCGATTATTTGCAGAGCGTCCATATTCGGCGTAATATAACAAGAACGTATAGAATTATTCCGTCGTCCCTGCATTTTTCACCATAAGATTATATTATAGAATTTCACTTCCTGAATCCGTAAAGTTGATTCTTTGCGCAATAATCGGTCACGTACTCCCCGTACGCTCCGTCAAAATTCTCAGTTTTGCCGCAAAGCTATCTACATTCATGAAATCAGGAGTTTGAAACCAATCCAATCACACAACACAATCCTGGACTAAAATATGTCGAATTTCATTGCTGAGTCGCAGCAAGCTGCAGAAGAGGGCTTCCGGAAGCATTTTGGGACAGAGCCGGTTTTAACGAGCCGTGCTCCCGGTCGTCTGGAAATTCTCGGCAATCACACTGATTACAATCAGGGCACTGTATTGAGTGTTGCGGTTGATCGCGCGATGTTCATCGCCGCTGCGCCAGTCGACGGCGATAAATGTGATTTGTATGATATCAAGAGCGATTCAGAGCGCTCATTTTCGCTCAATGATTTAGCGAATCCGCACAAAGGGGACTGGGCGAATTACATCAAAGGCGTAATTGTCGAAATGCAGAAGCGCGGCATCAAAGTGCCGGCGTTCAATGCAGTGCTTTACGGCACAGTTCCGCTGTCGGCAGGAATGAGCAGCTCAGCTGCGCTCGAGATGGCAGTCGTCACAATTCTCGACCGGCTCACCGGCGCAAATCTTCCTTGGCTGGAGAAAGCGAAAATTGGTCAGGGCGCAGAAAACAACTACATTGGCGCAAACACCGGCCTCATGGATCAGCTCAGTTCGCTGATGGGCAAAGACGGCAATCTGATCTACTCAGATTTCCGCTCATACGATGTCCAAAATGTCGCAATGCCAGCAGGAACCGTATTCGTCGTCGCCAACTCAATGGTCAAGCACAATTTGACTAACGAGTACAACGAACGCCGTGAAGCATGCGAAGATGCTGCGGCGACACTCAAAGTCCCTGCGTTGCGCGATGTCTCAATGCAGATGCTGGAGGAGAACCGCAATATCCTGAAGCCATACAGCTATCTGCGCGCAAAGCATGTCGTCGGCGAAATCGAGCGCGTTGCGCAAGGCAGCGCTGCACTGGCCGCAGGTGACATCCGAGCATTTGGACGCCTCATGAGCCAATCCCATCGTTCCAGCATCGAGAATTTCGAAAACAGCTGCCCGGAAATCGACAAATTGGTTGAAATTGGCAGCACATTGCCGGGATTCCTAGGTGCGCGTCTCTCCGGCGGCGGCTTCGGCGGCATCAGCGTCCATCTAGTCGAAGCATCGCACGCAGAGTCATACATGGCAGCATTAGCCGCAAAATACAAGGAAGCGACCGGCCTCGAATCCCAAGTCATGCAGTGCACTGCATCCAATGGCGCTCAACTGCTCCGCGGATAAACCAACAATTTGTATAACGTAATTCCTGGTCAGCGGCAAATCACTGACCCACCCACGAAACAATGTTCGATACATTAACAGACAAACTGCAATCCGCATTTCGCAAGCTGACTGGCAATAGCCAGCTGTCCGAACGCAATATGAGCGATGCGATGGACGAAGTCCGCACCGCGTTGCTCTCCGCCGACGTCAATCAGGAAATTGCAGAAACATTCATTGCGCAAGTCCGTGCCGAATGCGTCGGTCAGGACGTCCTCAAAAGTGTCACGCCCGGACAGCAGGCAATCAAGATTGTCTATGACAAACTGATTGCGCTGATGGGCGAAGAGGATGTCCCGCTGAATCTGACGACAGCTGCGCAGGACGAACCGACAGTCATCATGCTGTGCGGTCTGCATGGTTCGGGTAAGACGACGACGACGTCGAAGCTCGCGCTGTTTCTGCAGAAGAAATACAAGAAGCGCAC
>CAVGNO010000079.1:0-4719 GCA_963630475.1 Blautia faecis
AGAAAAAAGATTTAGACCGTTCAATGAAGTACTGGCAGTGCGAAGCACAGAAGCAGAAGGTGCTGTCGTGGCGGCTGCAATATGGCAAGGAACTGGCGCTGTCGATTGTTGAACAATTGGATGGTGCGCTTGCAGACTTCCAGCGCCGTACTGGCAACGACCCTAACTTAAATGCCGTGATACTGCAATTAAGCCAGGCCATTAAGTCTGTTAAAGTAGACGATGTGGTATATGGCATGGATGAGGAAGACCCGGATGAATTCGCTACTTCAGCAACTTAATGAACATATCGCACAATATGCCGTGGCGGCAATGTGGGACCGCTTGGCAGTCAAGCCAAAGAGCGCGATTGACAAGTGGGTGTCCAATACGATTGATTTAAGCTATGACGCGACCAGCGCAGGCGTCGGCAAAGTCACGTTGTATCCATACCAGATTGAACCATTGCGCGAAACTGAAAAGCCAGGCACACGCGAAGTCACGCTAATGTGGGGACAGCGTCTGGGCAAATCAACCATCTGGAAATTCTCGTTATTGAAGCGGCTCTATGATGGCGGCTTATCTGGGCTGATTGTCTATCCGTCAATGGAGCTTGGTTTGAAGACCAATAAAGACACGGTCCTGCCATTATTGCGGACATTGCCGAATTTGAAAGCAGACTTGGCCGCCATTGGAGGTAAAAAGAAGGACAGCTACCACTTACCATCAGCGCGCAGCGTTCTTTACTTCATTGGCGGTGGCGCGCAGATTGTGAGCTATACAGCCAACTGGGGTGTCCTGGATGAAGCAGATTTTATTAAAATCGATAACTCTGATGCAGAAGGGCAAAATGTCGATCAGCTGCGCAGTCTTCGCTTGCGTATGCAGACATTTCCGGACCGGATGCTGATAGCGTGTTCCTCGCCGACTAATCACAGCGGCTGCATTTACCAGAATTGGAAGAACGGCTCGCGCGGCATCTGGAATTTTCAGTGCCTTGAATGTGGTGCGCTCTATCCGACAAATCAACTTGCATTCCCAAAAGCCGACGGAAGCTTTGCAGGATTGCAATGGCAGAAGAACGACTCCGGCGATGTTATCGAGGATTCCATTCGGTGGGTTTGTCCAGCGTGTGGACATGAGCATGTATTTGAGGATTCATTCGAGATGAACCGTCGCGGCTGCTATCTGCATGAAAATGACAGCCGAACCGACCATCGTTCTTTTCAAGCCGGTGCACTGGCTAATCCTGCGCTCTGGCCGTGGCTACAGATTGCCGAGGCGCAGGAAATGGCGGTTGATTCCGATAGTCGTAAATTCTTGGCTAATACGATTAAGGGCATGCCATATAAGCATGTCCGTGAAGGCGACTTATCCATCAGCATCCCGGATGTACTGTCCAGTAAAAAGATTACTTATCCTGCCGATTTATCAAGCCGTCTCTCGATTGTCTGCGCTGGCATAGACCAGCAGTCTTCAGGGCTTGGTGCATCGAAGTATTACGTCTATGCAGTGCGCGGCTGGGATGAACAAGGCAATTCGTGGAATTTGGCAGCTGGCATTGCTAACTCTACAGAAGACTTGAATAAAATCGTCGAAGCGTCGTATTTCGGCATGCCGATCGCGCTTGCGCTGATTGACCAGGGCGGCTTTGAAGACAATGCGCAGCGCACTGATCCATTCGTTCGTTCGCATTCCAATGTGCTCTACTATAAAGGCGGCGACGACCGGACAAACTCGCTAAATGGCAAGCGGTGGCGCCCGTCTGATAACCAGCAAAAGCTGATTCTGGCAAACGCGATTGCATACCAGGTTAAGCTCCTCGATTTGCTCTATGGCGCGCCGCGTCCTAAAGGCTACCGATGGTATATCCCGGAAGACGCATCGCCGTCTTATCTGGAGCAGCTTGGCGCGATGCAGCCAAATAACCGTCTGAAGGTGCGCGATGGCGACGCATTTAACAACTGGACTGCATCGTCTACACGCCATGACTATTTTGACGCAGAGAAAATGGCGCTGACTGCACTGGATGTCGCATGCCGTTATATCCCTGCACACAAATTTAAGCGCGGCGCAGCGCCATTGTTTATCCGTGCCGAATTGCTCCGCGCTCTTGCATTGCAGAAGATGGCGAATAAATCGTGATTTTTGATTGACTGAATTTCGCCAAAAATTTTTAACCCTTGCGTATATATAACAAATGACCAAACTCAAGACCGCCATTTTAACCAAACTGCTCGCGCGCCGCGGCGCAATCCAAGCGCAATTGGATGAGATTTTATCCAAGCCGGCGTCGTATTCGATTCAAGGCAGTTATTCACAGACATCGCAGGATGCAGCGACTCTCCGCGAAGAGCTGGCTGCAATCGATGCGCAAATCCGCAATGTCCGCACTGGCGGCAATGGTGGCATAACAAGAGTTTACCCGGATTACTCCGCTAATGTTTAACTTCTTCGCCAAATCAAAAAAGACAGTGCCGAAACAGCAAGTGATTCGGCAGCTTGTCAAGACAGTGCGTAATCAATATGACGCGCTGCAAAGTGATTTCCTGCGCCGTCGGCAGGTTATCCGGACGGACCGCACGAAGACGCAGCAGGATTTTACTGCAGACCGGCGAATCAATGCATATCAGCTCGGTGATGTCGCATACGACAATGACCAGCTTGGCGCAATCGTCGATACTTGCATCCGTTTGACTATCGGCACGCGCGGCGGACGTCCCTTCTTTACTGGCGATAACGCTGACACATACCAGAAAATCTGGAATGCGTGGGCGCGTTCCTGTGGCCATCAGGAAAATGAGAACTGGCAGGAAATTCTCTCGATTATCCTCCGCGCTGTGAAGATTCACGGCGATTGTCTTATCCTCGTTGATCCTGACTTGACTGACAATAAAGTGCGCATCTGGGATGCGGACCAAATATGCAGCGTTTCTGATTCTGATTTTAATCGCTGGGGTGATGAGAATGGCTTGCCGACGCGCGGTGATGCTGACGCAGCCATTTATCGCCAGGTTGAAGGCGCGGTTATCGAGCCATCCGGTCGCGTTATCGGATACTTCGTAACGCATCGCCGCAATCAGTATTCCGTCTCGATTGAACAAGCGACATTCCTGCCATCCGAAATTTGCCGTCGCGTCTGCACTCGCACGAAAATTTCGCAGTATCGCGGCGAACCATCGACGTTGCCGACTGCAGAATTGACTGAAGACACGCGCTCGCTAATCAAGAGCGAAGTGGCAGCCGCGAAGAATTACTCAGAGACATCGCTGATTCTCGAACGTCCGAAAAGCGATAATGGCGATGGCATCCTCGCGGCGCTTACCGATTCGGATGGCAATGTCGATTCAGAGCTTATCCAGGCCGCTGGCTTGCAAGACGGCGATGTCGAAGGGCTCCTTAATGCCGTCGAAACCAAAGAACCGCAAACGACCGGACCGTTCTTTGAAGGCAAAAGCGCGATCGGCTGGGTTGATAACGGCACTGGCGTCCATGAACTGAATAACGCGAATCGTCCCTCTCCGCAGATTCAAGCGTGGCAAGACCGCCTCGCTGATCTCAATGGCCAGCGCCAGGGCGCGATGAGTTGCCTTGCGCGTGGACGCGCTGACAATTCATACAGCTCTGGCCAAATCGAAATCTCTGTATCCTGGGCAAAGTTTGCCGAGGACCAGAAGATGCTGGAGCGGCAAGTCGTCGATTATGTAATCGATAAGGTTTGCCCGGGTGCCGAGTATATCGTCCGCTGGCCGGATGCATTCGAGATTGATCCACAGAAGGCTGAAGACACACTGGATGCGCGTTTGCGCTCTGGCCGTGCTTCCTTCCAGCAGCAGTGCGGTCCAGATTGGCGCGTCCAAGTAGACCAGCTTGCCGAATTTGTCAATTACTGCCAAGAGAAGGGCGTCGATCCTGCTCGCTTTGCATGGTATGGCCAGACCGCAGCTGGCAATGCAACGCCAGTTGCTACACCAGACAGCGAAGGCGGAAACAGCTTACCACACGATTTACCATTATGAAGACCATAGAAATCAACGGAGTAATGACGACGCCTGAAAACGCAGGCTGGCTCGCATTCATGCAACCGGAAGATACCTATTGCGTATCTTCCAATATCATCCGCGCCATTAAGGATTGTTCTGAAGACTTATGCATCAGCATCAATACACCCGGCGGTGACGTCGATGCGCTTGATGCAATTGTCGCTTCGCTGACTGACTGGACAATCGAACATCCGAAATGCGCGCTTGAGTTGCGCGTCCAGGCACTGGCCGCATCATGCGGCGCAGCGTTGCTGATTTTTGCGCCTCGCGTAAATACTACAGTCTCCGCTTATGCGACAAGCCGCATCATGTTCCATGGCGCAATGACGTCACTGGACTGGGCTGGCGCTGAAAATTGTAAGGATGCAGCCGCGATGCTAGACAGCTATAACAACACGCTGAAGAATGCATTGCTCGCGCGCTCCAAAGTTCCTCCGGCATTGATTAATTCATGGTTTGCCGCATCCCGTGAAGGATGGCTTAATGCCGAGGACGCGCTTAAATACGGTATTGTCGATCGCATTATCGATGCCGACGCGAATTTGAAACCTGCACCAGCTCCGCATATTTCCAACCTAACCCTCGAAAAACTTCAAGGATTCATCACAATGAAGCAACTCAATATCAAAAACGAAGAACCCAAAGAGCCGACGCCAGAAGAGCCTGTTGATGACGACACTCCGCCATGGGACGAACC
>CAVGNO010000079.1:4729-9197 GCA_963630475.1 Blautia faecis
CAAGAGCCCGCTGCACCCACTCCGGAAGAGCCGAAAGAGCCGGAAAATACCGAAGAGCCGACGCCAGCAGAGCCGACGCCAGAAGAGCCTGTTGATGACGACACTCCGCCATGGGACGAACCGGAAGAGCCTGCTCCGGAAGAACCGAAGCCGGAAGAAGAGATTGCAAATCTGCGCAATCAGCTTGCTACACTCCAGGCAAAAGTCACGGAATTGACTAACGCTTTGAATAAAGTGCAGGCAATGAACAAGAAATTGACTCCCGGACTCAATGGTAATGCACCAAAAGCCACTCCGGCTAATTTCCATGCCGCACTGGCCAACATGCGCAAAGAGCATCCCGGCATGAGTTATGATGATGCATTCTGCATGACAGCAGCGCAGCATCCGGCACTCTATAAAGCGCTTCGTAATCAATAGCATTTTAGTAAATAACCTCAAACATAGGATTTACCACTATGGCAACCATTCGTCCTGATCTCCAATCCGCCGAATTCTCCCGTCCTGCGTTCCTGACTGACACCATCCTCCCGCCGTTGATGAAGGAACAGATCGCCGGTACTCTGTACTATCAGAAGGTGCTCGCTGACAATGACGCGCAGACTGGCCGTGAACATGCAGCGACCATCGGCACGATCAATGAGCACATTGTCGCGGCTGCTACCAAGACCTTCTCTTGCGAAGAAATCCGTGACCGCCAGAAGATGAGCTACACCCAGGTTAAGGGTTATGCCGATCTGCTGCACGCCGAATTGGCAATGGCGCGACTGGCCAAACGCGCATGGTTTAACCAGATTGAAACCAAGACCGCTCTCGCGCTGTTTGGTGGCGATGCGCTGGATGTCTCCGGCACTTCTGCTGACATTCCGACGGACATCGAAAACGCCGTCGCCGAACTCCAGGATAAAGCGCCTGGCAAGATTGCGCTCGTTCTCTCCAGCCGCAACTTCACGAAACTGAAGACCAACGAATCCATTAAGGACCGCATGAAGAATACTGGCGTCGTCGTCGGAGCCGGTGGCGATCCGCGCATGGTGACTGCTGAACAGCTCGCCGCCATCCTCGGCGTCGATCAGCTCTTGATTGGTCCGAATGACGTTTGGTATAACGCGATGAAGAAAGACGCGTCTTCCACTGGCGGCTCGGATGGATACGATTATCAAGGCAACGCAGCGTTGGTAGTCCTGCCGGAAGCATCTACCGATCCAGTCGAAGAAATTCAGCTCGGTCGTACGATCTATTACAAGTGGTCCAGTGACGGCGACTTCTATGTCTGTGAGTCATATCACGAAGACAAAGTGGATGCCGATTGCGTCGATGTGAAGGGCTTGGTTGATTCACAGATCCTGAACAGCGACCTCTTCAAGACCGTCACTCTGTTCTAACCTCCGCCCGGTGGCAGTGGCTTATTATGTACTGCCGCCTCCCCACTGTCACCGGGTTTTTCTTTACTGCAATGGCTTTTGAATTCCTCGCAAAAGACGCAGCTGCATTACTACTGCAAGATGGCTTAATGACGACTGCCGTGTGGAATAACATGACGCTTAAGGGCGTGCGCTCCACACTGAAACGGCAGGACGCAGCCACTCTCTCCGGCAGCATGTACCATTACGATTTTTCCCTGCTAGTGCCTTCCACGGAATTAAAAGGCATAGCATTACCGCCAGAACCGCTCCGCGATTCGCTGATTATCGATGGCGTCACACATTTGATTCTGGCTATCGATAAGGACATCGCTAATAACTACCGCTTCCATTTAGGCGCACAATACGGATGATTAAATTCGACCTCCAAGGCTTGAATGAACTGCTCGACTATTATGCCGAGTTGAAGCAGATTCCGCTCTCGAAGATTCTGCGCAATGCCGCAAAAGACTTTGTCCAAGGCGCGTATGGCAAAAGCGACAAAACAACGCCAGTCGGAGAAAAGATAACGAAGAATCCGTGGGCATTAGTCCCTGGACGCGGCAAGATGGCTGGCAAGGGCGTTTACTTGCGCCTGGATAACCTCCCTCCGGAAGACCAGAAACGCCTCGAAAAATTCCGCCTGGCAAAGCCTTTGCGCGGCTTCGCGCGTTCGATGTTCATCCCCGTGATGCGCGAACTCGAATTCAAACAGAAGAAGCCGCCACAAGCGGCTAATCTCGACCGCATTCAGCGCGGCTTTTCCTTCTATGCGCATAAGAATTCCGATGCGTTTGCACAGAAGGTTGAGAGCACTCGCGCAAAAGTCCAGTCCAGCCACGAACCCTTTTCCGAACGCAAGATTGTCGGCAATGCCGTGCAGCCCGGTATTGAGATTACGATTCGCGAACCTGCTCTTTCTCAATATCCTAACTGGAAGGAAACGGCATCGCAAAAGGGCATGGCGCTCGCATCGCAACGCCTCGCTAAAGACATTATCAAGACATTTCAATCCAAACATCCCGGAGTCATTGCTGACTCGCCATTATGACCATTACAGAAGCATTAGAAAAACTAATCATCGATACACTTTCCGCGAATGACAAACTGGCCGCATTGGCAGAAGCGTCGCAGATTCGTGCGACGACTGACCAAGCAGATCCGAAGGTTACTGGCGCTGCCATTGTCGTTGATGTAACTGACAAGGGCTCGCATCTCAATCTGCCAGGGCGCGTTCTTCTTGACTTTGATGTCTCTGTTGCAGTGCGTACTTCGCTTACTGAAGATGAAGATCGCTCGCGTTATAATGCGCTGATCCAGGGCGTCGAAGAAGCTTTGGATGAACTGCCTCGCGACGAAGAGCAGACTGGCGGCTTTACCATCCTTTATGCCGAATCCTGGAAATATACAGGCATCGCGGTTGATGGATTCTACCGATATAATAATCTCACCACGTCTTTACTAGTCTACAATAATTCCGCAGCCAACCTCTAATATAGGAATCCCACCATGGCTAAATACAAAGTCGGCACTCTCAAGATCGCTGATTCAGTCTCCGGACTGATTATGCAGGATTGCAATCTCTCCATGGAAGCAGACGAAGCGCAAGTCAAGGACGAAAACGGCAATGTCGCTTATCTGCAGTACTACAATCATCGTGCAGTCGCCAATATCAACGCAGTTGTGCCGAAGGGCTCGACAGTGCCGATTATCGGCGCCACCATCCAAATCAAGGGCGTGACACTGCCGACACCTGCAGAAGATGGATCGATGTCTTCCGCTAATATCACCCTCTCTGAAGACGGCACTGGCGATGCGATTGATTTTGTCGTTACATCCTCGCAGATTACCGCATCGAACTCCGATGTGGATAAATACACGCTGACGGCTTCGCGATTCCTCGAGAACTCGCTTGGTGCTGTCAAGACCGCTACTGCAACGACATAATGACCAATGTCTGACTCAAACGACATTCCGGATTTTGTCGAAATAAAGCCGCTGCACTCCGACCGCATGATTCGCGCGGAAGCAGCGGCAATGCTTGGCGATGCTGACATCGCGATTACGCCAGGGCAGTTAATGCAGCTCTGGCTTAATGATTCTCCATTCATCACCGGCAAAATCTCTGACATTACCGCTGAATCGCTCGCATCAGCTCGCGAAATCCTCGATGAAGAAGACGCCGCGCCGGAAGAAATCATCGAAGCCATCGCGACTGCCATCAGGCCGTTCGCAATTATCGAGAGCTCGCCAAATGGCAGCCGCCATGCCGATTACTCCGGATTCTGTCCGGAATGGCTCGCTGATCTCTATGCTTCAATAAACGAATACGGCGCTATCCCCTGGGATTACTTCCTCTGGAAACTTCCGATGGCCGCTGCCGCACATCTTCTTGCCGCATCACATCGCCGCAATGGCGGCACAACCGCCAGACCAATGGACTGGAGCAACATTAATTCTCTCAATAGTTAAACCGAAGCGTTTGCTACTTTTGATACCCATAATGTCAGAAGTACAAGTCCGGATAAGATCGCTATGGCTACACAGATACACAGCAAACAATGAAAGCATAAAATAGTCCAAAAACCGGCATCTTTCCAATAATCGATACCTAATAACTTCATAACTTTTTCACGTGCGCCGATAAACGGAACAAAGCAGTAACAACCAATGATACTGAGTACGAATACCATTATCAAAATGGAATAATACATAAAATCTTCCATGCGTTCCTCCTTTCTTTAATTCAAGTGAGCATAATATAATGGCCGAACAAAAAATAAATGTTACTTTTTCAGCTGATAATAGCGACCTAAAGCAGGGAATTGATGAAGCTGCATCAAAGTTGAACAGTCTTGGAGATAAAAGTGCGAAGGCTGGTGATAAGGGCGCGAAGGCATTTAATGAAACCGCAAAAGCTGTAAAAAAGACTAACGAAGAGACAGGAAAAGCGTCTTCTATTTTTGGTGGCTTATTTCAGACTTTTTCTGATTTTGGCTCCGCTTTTAGGTTTATTACAGATGTCGCCAAAAATGCATTTAATGCTGCAAAGCAGTATATTGCGT
>CAVGNO010000080.1:0-9154 GCA_963630475.1 Blautia faecis
AGCTGTTCGTTGATGTCATTTATGAGTGCACGACGAGGGTGCAATGCAAACAACAGTGCGCCTCCACCAATAAATGGCTCGTAATATCTGCCATAGCTTTGTGGTAAGCGTGCACGGAGCTTATCAACGAGTTGTTTTTTTCCACCAGCCCACTTAACAAATGGTGTCATTTTATCTTCTGCCATGTATGTGTAAGCTAACGGTATATAACAACGGAGTGTAACGTATTCCCGGCAATCTGCATAAGCGGCAGAATCTACTGCGAAGAAGAAATCCCCCGCATAAGCCTCTCACGGGGGTAGTTGAAACGAGGCAGACCGAGAGAGGCGTCCTCGCCTACCCGCCAACCTTCAATAATATAAATTCAGATCCGTGTATTTGATGCGGGAGGGCGATTTTCTCCCAGCGCGCATTGCGCGCTCGTCATCGTGTCATGATAGCGACTAGTTCGCGCATATATGCGGGCTTGTCATCCCAGTTGAGTGCGACGCGGACTGGTTTGCCATCGGGTGTTTCCTGGAGGAAGCCTTTGTCATCAACAGACAGCGTCATATCGGAATACTGTACGCCATGGCCATCGGTTGCCAGATATACAGCGACGGTGTCATAGAGGATGCTGCTATGCAGATCCGGATTATCGTCATTTTTATAGTAGTTTTGCCATGAGCGGTATGCATTGATGATTTCGCGTGGAAGCGGGCGTTCCGAATGTAGCATTTGCGCATAGAGAGCACCGGACAAGACGATATTTCCGCAGTGGTCCAGCGGTGTGATTGTGAATTGTTTCCAGTTGGCGGCAAAGACGTTCTGCGATGCCGCAATGTCGCAGACGACATTGTATTCAGCGATTTTGCCTGATGCGTCACGGAAATTTTTCGCGATCGATCCCGCCATGGAGAATACTCGGCATTTAGATGCCAGATCGGGACGTGTGGCGACGATGCGTCCGAGGTTGGTCATTGGCGCGATAGCGATAATGATGGTTTCGTCATTGCGTTCGATGATGCGGATTGCTTCGGCAATGCCGTCGGTGATGATTGGGCATTGTGCGTCAGCGACTGTGTAGCCTGCAAGATAATCCCTCAATGTGGCGTCAAATTTATCCTGGTTGTATGGCAATCCGATGCCGACAGGGATGTCGTTGCGTCCTGCGACTGCGAGCAATTTTGCGGCAAGCGCGGCGCGGTATGCAGTATCGCCGGTAGCGGTAAGCACTAAGTCGATCTGCAAGTCCGGGATATTGAGGAGCATCCCCAGCGCCCAGTGGTCGTCAATATCGGTTCCCAAGTCGGTGTCGAGAATAATATGCATAGGAGTCCTTGATGCTGATGAGACATCCGTGAAAACTAGACTTTTCTTGTTGCCTTCACGGATGTCAGTTTTTTTAGCGATAGAGTTCGGCTTTGATTTCTTCGAGTTTCTGGCGGGTTTGTGCTTCCGGCTGGTTGCATTCGGGCATTGCGAGGGAGATGATGCCGCGTAATGCGATAGCGGGATTGCCGTCGGGATAAGCCGCGATGATCTTCTTGCCCTGCTCGATGGCAATATAAAGCTCGGAGAGATGTTCGCATGCGGCATTGACTGCTTTGCAGACGGTCAAGCGTGATGTGTCGTTATGCAGATTCTTCCAGAGCGTTGCGCCATCAAATGCGTCACGGAGCATTCCGCCGAATTTCTCGATATCGAGCATCGCTTTGCAGAATGTATCGGCGATAGCGTGGTCGCAGTCAGCGGGGAAGACATTTGCCGGATCGAATGGCCGCTGTTGCATAAAATGGTCGTTGCGGTATTGTTCGCGGACTTCGGGCTTGCGGAAATCAGGAATTTCCATCGGGATGCCGCCAGCGGCTTCGCTGCGCACTGCTTGGATGCCGGCGAGTGTGACATCTGCGGCTTCGTAGATTCCCCATGGCGCTTTTTCGCCAGTGAGGACTTCGCGTGCGAAGTAGTAGATTTCCCAGAAATCGCCGCCGCCATGGCCGACGGATTCAGCCAGTTCGCCGAGTTTTGTCCATTGCGGATCGACTTCCAGACGATGGCCTTCGCCGCGTGCGCCGACGCAGATGCGCAATCCATCGCCAATTGCTTCCAGTGATGCGCGGCTGCCCCAGATCCGGCTTCCCCACGGATAGTCGTTAGTGGATGCTCCCATGAGATTGCGCATGACTGCGCCATTACTCATTTCGACGAATGACGGGCACATCTTGCCCATGCCGCTGTTACCGGGGAAGCCCGGGCATTGGACGCTGGCTGCGGGCGCGGTGACCCGTACTGGCCGAAGTCCAGTGATTTTCATCAGCGGTCCGAGTGAATGCGTATTGTAGTAATGGAAGTTGAGCCAGGATCGCCAGTTATGCATCGTGCATCCCGGGATACGCGGCGCTGTGCCATCCGGCGTCCAATTGCCGTATGCCAGTTCGCGGCAATTGTGGAGATATTCGCATTCGCCGTAGAGGAGTTCGCCGAAGAATCCCTGTTGCCAGAGGGATTGCAGATACATATTGCGCTTGGTGAATGGGTAGTTTTCCAGGAGATTGAAGACTTTACCGCTCTTTTCGACGGTTTCAATCAGCTTGACGCCGTCTGCCGGCGTGAAGAATGCGGTCACTTCGCACATTACATTCATGCCGGCATTGAGTGCTTTGATCGCGTGGTCGGCATGCGCATTGAAGTATGTGGCGACGAGCACTGCATCCATGCCGTGTGTCGCGAGAAATTCATCTTCGTCAGCATAAACGCGCGCATCGGGATAGTCCTTTTGGAATTTCTCCCGCATTCCGGCGTCGATATCACATCCGGCGACGATGTCGATTTGCAGATTTTTGATGATATTTCCGAAGCTGCTGCCGCGGAAGAGTCCCCAGATGCCGAGTTTAATACGGCGGTCGGTGTTGAAAATCTTTTCCATTTGCTTTTGCTGATATTATGTTGATTTGTTGAGAAATTCTGGCTAGTGAAGCTCTACTATTGCTTTGCATAGCGCTGGGTCGCGTCCGAACATTATTCCACACAATGCGTTGGAGTCGCGGTTTACCCGTTGCTGGATGTCCATGCGGAATGCGCCATTGGCGAGTTCTTCAGGAAGCGGGAGCGTGATAAGGAGCTGGAGCCGACCGTCCGTGGGCCGCGTCACTTTGCACGTGACTTCCGGCGCGACAAAACAGCAACAGCGGTCGGCATAATAGCTTTGCCCATCATGAGTGACAATCCATTGATGATGCTTTTTGCGTTCAATGTCAGTAAGGAAGATTTCGATGCATGAATTCATCCATGGTGGAGTGCAGATGCAACTTTGCGCTTCGTTGATGACTGCTTCGATGTGCAATGCGTCGTCTGTGAGAGCGAATCGATAGTTCCCGATGCATTCGTTTGCGTTGGCTTTGATTTGATATGGCCGTGTCCAAGCGCAGTCGCGCGGTAGCTGGATGCGGTATTCGTTTTCTACTGCGATGTGTCTTGTGACGCCATTGCATGAGACATCCAGATACGCGAATTTCTCCGTATCATCCGGCGTTAGCGGAATGCGTCCGCATTGGCGTTCTTCGTGGATGATGGAGTCATGCCAATGGAGTGTGAATGCCGCGGGTGTATCCATTTGGTATTCGAGGATTCCAGGCAGATTCCCTGCGTCATTGATTTCCGGGGGGATGATATTGAAGCGGAAATTCGGCATTTTCTCGCGTGACTGTCGATACATTTGAGCGAATTTGCGCAATTCTGCGAATGTGTCATCGGCGATGCCGTGGTCGGTAAATGGCAGATCCCAGCTGACCACGCCGCCATTGTCGGTGATATTCCGCGTAATGGAAGTCATTTGTCCGGCGTTGAAGCGCAGTGGTGCGGTTGCCCAATTTTCGCCTGCGTAAGTAAGGACGTGGTATTGTGCGCCATCGATCGTATTGCCGCAATGCAAGCCGAAGTCCGGCTCGTTGATTTCGCCCGCAGTGATATTTTCGGGGCTATGCGGATAATTGCGATGCGGCGGATAGACGACGCCGGGATTATAAGCGATTAGCGCATCGGGATTGCCGCTTCTTAATGCATTGGCAAATGTGCTACCATTGGGATCATCGGGAAAATCGAAGATGCGGTCGGGGTAGTATCCGCCATCCACCCACCAGCCATGGACGCGTCGTTGCCAGCGCTGGCTCCATTCGGCATGAATGCGTGACCAGCGCCGCAGGAATCCCTGCAAGCGGAAATCCGCAGTCGTGATAGCGGCGTATTCTTGCTGTTTGCCATAGCAGATGCTGTTTACCCACGGCGGCACACATTTGAGGCGGAGCTGTTCTTCGCGGTCAAATGCCGGCGCGAATGTGGTAGTGTAAACCATCAAAGGGATGCCGTATTCCGCTAATGCGTGTTCAAAATCGCTGATGAGATCGCGCTGCGAGCATTGCGAAGTCGCCGCATCCCACCCCATGATTTCATCGAGCGCGGCATTAGGCGAGCAGAAGTACCCGGAGTTCTGTCCGATGCTCATCCAAGCAAATCCTGCACCAAGTTCGTGCAATTGCGCTGCGATGCGTTTGACATCGAATGCATCGACGCGGCGATTCCACGCATCTCTTGCGGCTTGGCTGAATGGCGGATATTTTGTATCCAGCTCATCAAATACGCCGAAGAGGAAATGCAGGAAGAAGCCATATTCGGCATTGCGCAGCCAGCGGCTTTTGGCAAAATTTGATTCATGCATGGCCGTAATTTCCTATTGCTGCGCGGGTTGATAGCGCATGTTCCTGATATACCACACGATTGTATTCTTGGTTGGATTCATGCCGATGCCAATAGTCTTAAGCTGTGATGGCACTGGTATTTCAACCAGATTGTCCACTGGCTGACCCGCACTGGGCTGATAGTGAATCCAGACGCCATCCTGCAGCATCACCAAGTTATTGCGTGAGACTTCGTCTGCCGTCTGCTCTGCAGTGATTTCAAAGCGAATCGCCGCAATTTTGCCAAGCTCATTTGCATCCTTCAGCTCAAGATATGGATACGCCCAGCGATCCGGGCAATTCGGCGCAAATTCGCATTCAAAACGCATCGCATCGCGTGCTTTGTCGTATGAGATGCGCATTTTGCCGGAAGAATTCTCCTTCCAATTCGACGGATCCATTGTGCCGGGGATTGCCTGCCATTCATCTAATAGAGCGTCATTGCGCTGGACCGTGAAATCCAATGGCGAGATGCTCAAGTCATTGGCAGTGCCGGTTACGTGGAATCGCGTGCTGAAATGCGCGTCTTTGCCGTCGCCTAGAAGTATCGTTGCATCCTGCTTGCCAAACGCCGGAATTTCCAGTGTCGATGGCGTAAGCTTCATTCCGGGAATTTCATCCAAGCGCACGGTTTTGGCTTCAGCGCTGAAATTGAAGATGCGCAGAGTCAGTCGTGGCAACGCATCCGTTTCGGGCTTGAAAATCAACGCAAGCTTCGATTTCGACACGCGGAATGCATCTGATGGAATGAGCTGCATGACAATTGTATTGTCCTGTGCAGAATATGTCGCGCCTTTGAATGTCTCCCTGGGGCGGTTCGACAAAGTCTCCGGTTGTTTAATTGCGTGCAAGTAAACCGGGAAGCGATCGAGTTGTACGCTTGCCATGCCTTCCTCGATTTCCAATGGCGTGCGCTTGCCGAAGAAATCGCATTGAGACGCATCCGGCAGGACAGGGATGTGCAGCGTGCGTGTTTGGTCTGCCGTGCTTTCCAAAGCACTTGCGCTCCAGCAGACCGCACTCCATGTGCCATCGGCTTGTTCAAAGCACAGCGCGCGGATTTGCGCGTCATCTGTTTTGATTTCACCGCGGTATTCGGCGTTGCCGAGCTGGTGAATCATATTGCTGAATGCAACTAATGCCGGTTTGGCCGAGTGGTCATAGCGTACCATCGACCAGTCTGTATTGCCTTCGTTATATGGCGGCAAGACGAATGAGTAAGTACGGTCGATGCCAAAAGACGCCAATAGCAGCTGCATCTTCACCATCGCTTCGGCAGTCGTCAATTCCTGTGATGCGGTTTGAACCAAGCGTTCTTGTCCATCGACGACGATTTTGTGCTCGCATAGCACCATCGGCGCTTGCCAGATCGAATTCTCCGTGACGCGAATCGGCATATCCGGGCAGCCGGCTTCCTCAAGCGCTTTGTGCAATGACGCCATCATCGCTGGGTATTCCGGGAGTGGCTCATAGACATGGTAGTTGTAAATTTCAATGTAGTCGGTGAAGCCATTGCGGCAGAGCGCTTCCCAAAAGCCGAAGCGTTCGGGGCGAGTGCAGAATGAGCCGCTCAAGACTTCGCATTCGGGATTGCCGGCTTTAAGGCCAAGATATGCCGCTTTCGCCATTGTAGCAAATGCCCAGCAGCCATTTTCGAAGCCATTGCCCTCCATCTCATTCCAGTACTCATACGCATCAATGCGCCCTTTGAAATGCGCGGATAGCCAGCGCGCAAACTCAAAGCATGCTTGCGGATCATCCGGCAGGCCATTGCGTTTCTCGCACCACGATGGCGCGTCATGCCATACTGCGCAGACGCCAACGCCATTTTGCGCGTATTTGTCCGCGACATCATCATAACGCGCAGGAGCGAATTTTCCACGTTCCGGATTCATTAATGCCCAGCTGATGCGCTCACGCACTTGGCGAATGCCAGTCGTATGGCAAAGCCCGGCATAATAGCCAAAGCCATCACCGCTCGGGAAGGACAATACTGACGCCATGCCGGAGATTGCTGCATCGACGGCATACGGCATAGCGTCACGCGTCTGCAGTTGCGAAGGTGAGACGATTACACCGAAGGGCAGTTCATAATTCCCGTCATCGCCAGTCACAGTGTAATATCCGGGTGGCAAAGACGGCAAAGCGAGCTTGCCGTCTTGTGCAATGTGCCCTTGCTGGATTACACCGCCACGCCAATCAGTCACCACATAATCCGTATTCGCCTTCGCGACTAACTCTATAGCGGTATCTGCGATGTAAAGCCGGCCCGGCGGATTTTGACCAGCGGCATAAAGCCCCACCGCCAATAAAAACACCGCAGCTATGATGTGCTTGACTGATTGGCTCATGTGTATACAACAGTGATGTGACTACAGTGAAAATTGAGTAGTGCCCGAGAAGTACTGATGCAGCCCAAGCGAGCTGAGCAAGCTTGTTCCACCGCTTTCCGCATGTCCGTCAGCCATGCCGATATTGCCGCGCCCGGCATGACGCAGGACAAAACTGCCGACGACGGTATTGTCTCCCCAGCCGATATAGCAACTGTTACCATCCCAACTTCCGTCGCCAATTAGCGGTGTTTTCGATGAATTTCTCATTCTCCCAAGACGGTACCACATCTCTTCATCGGTACTTGATTTTGCTAAATAATCTCCGAGTGCGTCGCTATTGGCGGAATACCAGCCTTTATTGTCAAAATTGAGATCGAAGACTCCGATACTGGCATAACTCAAGTAGCCGTGGAGATAAACTTCTCTTTCGTTACCTTTGTTATTGTAGTCATAGTAGCTGCTTAAGTATGAGAATTTAGTGCAATGGAAGACCTTTGCATCCGAGATATATCCATTGGAATAAACTGGCAAATACCCTGTCATGCGACCAAAATAATTAGAACGTGCTTCGCCAGGAACCCAGTCGTCTTGATCCTGCGCATACATGAGCTGTCCGAGCAGAATCTGCTTCTGCTGCGAGAGACATGCAGTCGCACGCGCTTTTTCACGCGCTTTGCTCAACGCAGGCAAAAGCATCGACGCAAGTATGGCAATTATTGCGATCACAACAAGTAATTCGATCAAAGTGAAGGACTTTCTTGCCAAATGGGGGGGGTAAATTCGAGTCATGTCTATTCCTCCTGTTTTATGATGTAATTCGGAAACACGGAATCGTTATTCACAAGAGCAAAATTGGTACATTTTCGCAAACACACGGTTTGCGTCGTCGTGAATTAATGTATATCAAATCAAATAATTATATCTATTGATTCATTTCATAATTCTACAATAAAATAGCACAAATCGCCAATTTGCGGGGGGGGTATTTTTGATGCGCAATTTGTGCGGATTTATGGGAGCAGATACTTGGTATGATCGGCAAATTCCAGGGGGTTCCGGCGGTATGCGCTGGGCGATACGCCATGATATTTCTTAAATGCCCGGATAAAGTAGTTGCTGCCGCTAAAGCCGGTGCGCAATGCGACTTCAGCGATGCGGTAGGTGTTATCTACTAGCAACCGACGTGCTTCCCGCATGCGTAATGACAATAGATAGCGTTGAGGGCCAATATCCAGCTGGGTGTTGAATAGCATATTGAGCAGGCTGACACTTACAAAGCACTGCTGCGCGAGCTCTTTGATGGTGATTTGCTCGTGGAAGCGGCTTGCCATGATTTTGAGCGCTTTCTGCAATGCGGGATGCAGTTTACTCCTCAAGTATTCGGAGTTTTCGTGTTCGCGCAAGCGTTGCCAGAGCAACGAAGTCAATGCGGCTGCGTATTTATAATCGTTGTGTTTGCTTAATTCGTAGATTTGATGAAACCACTCGGGGATGATGTGGTCATTTTCGAGTTTGAACATGCGCAATGCGTATTCGCGCGAGTTTGTATTGCCATCGAAGACGACATACCACGTTTCACAGTCTGCAGAGTTGTTATACTGACGATGCGGCAGTCCTGGCGGAGTCACCATCACATAGCCTGGCCGGCATTCAAAAGTCTGGCCATTGTCAAAGCTGATGGTGCAAGTGCCTTTAGCAAAATAGACCACTTCAACGCCACGATGAATGTGCGTTTCCACTACCGGTCTGATTTTGATATTGTAATATCCGCAGAATGAAAACTGAATTTGTTCTGCGTCATTCATGTCAATTTTATCGCCAACTTGATCCATGATGACACTATATTGTACAATTTTGCGATTTCACAATACATTATGCGTTAATTCAACAACATGAGTGGTGTCATCATGCGGAAAATTTTATCGTTAATTTTTATTTTAGCATTTGTTTGCAGTGGGTTAGTTTATGCTGCGGATGCGGAGTTGTCGGCGGAGGAATTCATGCAGCGCATTCGCGAGCCACTGCGTCAAGAAGCGTGGGGTGAATTCACCGGCCGGTTGGTGCATGTGCGTAAGGGGCAGCCGAAGCTGAAGGGCAATTTACGTG
>CAVGNO010000081.1:0-2976 GCA_963630475.1 Blautia faecis
TTGCACAAGAAAGCGAAAGCCGGTTGCTGGCGAATCTCTTCCTGCTCAGCGGAATGCTCAATCTGTCCGAAGCATGGCAGCCAATTTACGACATCGTCGCTAGCGCGCCATTCAGCCAGCATGTCAAGCAGGAAAAATGGCTTTTCAGCGATCTCTCCCGGCTTTTCGGCACAATCCTGCCGCGTGAAAAATGCGATGATGTCAAAGCAATTATCCTCGCTGCAGACACCGCTGCGCCCATTCGCGAACAGCTCATTCTGTCAATGATTTTCCGTTGGCTGTCAGAACAGGAAAGCGACAAGCATTTTGCTGCATTCATCTGCGAGTTGCTGGAAAAACTGCCGAAGGGCCAGATCACATTCGAAGTCGGCATGGCAGTCATCATCAGCGCAGTTGCAGCGGGCGGCGACACCATGAAGCAGCAGATTACTGCATTCTACAATGCTAACAGCGATCAACTGGGCAACCAGCTCTCGGAAAAGAATCTCAAGAATTTCTTCGATCTGGGCAAACAGCGCATCAAGAGCATGCTCCGCGGAAATTACTTGGGGCGCTATGGTGCACCCGAAGCGGAAATCACCCGCATGCTCACTTACAAACCCGACGAAGAAGGCAATGCACAGCCAGAAAAGACATTGCCGCCTATCACTCGTGACCGCCCGAAAATCGGACGCAATGACCCGTGCCCATGTGGGTCGGGAAAGAAATACAAACACTGCTGCGGACGCTAATACGTACGCATTACATATAGCCCCATTATGGATAATTTTCTGCAACAACTTTTTGCCGAGCGCATCGGTGGCGCACGCTTCGGCCTCGATACCAAAATCTATAAGTTCGAGAAGATTAAGCGCGCAAAAGCCGCCGCTAAACTCGCGCATCCCGAATTGGAACTCATCGACATGGGTGTCGGCGAGCCGGATGTCGGCGCAACGCCGGATATCGTCGAGAAATTGGCGACTGAAGCCGCAAAATCCGAAAACCGTTTCTATGCCGACAATGGCTGCCAGGAATTCAAGGACGCAGTCGCGAAATATATGAGCGCGGTCTACGGCGTCGAACTTGATCCTGCAACACAAATCAACCACTCGATCGGGAGCAAATCCGCGCTGTCACTACTGCCTGCATGTTTCATCAATCCGGGCGATGTAACTTTGCTGACTATTCCCGGCTATCCGGTGCTCGGCACTTGGACTAGCTACTTCGGTGGAAAAGTCGTGTCGCTGGAACTGAAGAAGGAAAATGGCTTCATGCCGGATTTCAGCGAAATCTCCGCAGCAGACCGCAAAGCCGCAAAGCTCCTCTACTTGAATTATCCCAACAACCCGACTGGCGCAGTCGCAACTCCGGAATTCTTCGACAAAGCGATCGCATTCGCACTGGAAAACAACATCCTCATCGTCTCGGATGCCGCGTATGCACCGCTGAATTTTGCCGGTAAGCCGTTGAGCATCTTGAGCCGTCCGCACGCATTCGAATGCGCAATCGAGCTCCACTCGATGTCCAAAGGCTTCAACATGACGGGATGGCGCCTCGGATGGGTCTGCGGCAATACCGCTGCAGTCAAAGCATTTGCAACCGTAAAGGATAATGCGGACTCCGGACAGTTCCTTGCAATCCAAAAGAGCGCAGTGCTGGCATTGAGCAAATACCAGACAATTACTGCGCAGACAAGCGAGAAGTACTGCCGGCGCTTGGCAGCATTGGCACAAATGCTCCGCGATCTGGGCTTCGATGCTTCGACGCCGCAAGGCTCATTCTACCTCTATGTCGGCATCCCCAAAGCTGTCGAGGGCGGCAAGAGCTTCGCAAATGCCGAAGAATTCAGCCAGTGGATGATTACCGAAAAACTGATTTCAACCGTGCCATGGGATGACTGCGGACACTTCGTGCGCTTCTCCGCGACATTCTCCGCAAAAGACGCAACGGCAGAAAAAGCCGTCCTCGAAGAAGTCAAACGCCGCTTGGCCGGAAGCAAATTCATCTTCTGACGCGTGATGACAGCAGCGCAAAGCGAACAGTGGCTGCTATGGCGTGATGGCGCGCATTCGCCGGCATTCAATATGGCCGCAGACAGCGTGATGCTGGAGTGCGCACCGCAATGCGGTCTGCCGCTGCTACGGTTTTATTGCTGGGATCGCCCCGCCGTCTCCATCGGCTATGTCCAGCGCTATGACGCCGCGCCGGCCGGCTATGCGGTCGTGCGGCGCCCCACTGGCGGCGGCGTCGTCTATCACGATTGCGACTTCACGTACTCAATCGCATTCCCACCAGGCCATTGGTTAAACGGTCTTGACCGCAACGCTAGCTATGACTGGCTTAACCGGACATTGCAAAATGCATTGGCACGCGTCGGCATCAATGCCGCTCTCTCACAACAGCAAATACCGCATGAAGTCGATCGCGCAAAAATGGTCTGCTTCACTAACCCGACGCGATATGACTTGCTCTTGAATGGCCGCAAAATCGCAGGCAGCGCACAACGCCGCACCGCAAATGGCGTCCTCCATCAAGGTAGCCTCAATTTCGGTATGCCATTGCCCGTGAACCGTGACGCGCTAATTGATGCGTTTCTTGAAGCCGCACGCGAAGTCATGCATGCCAATACGACGCACTTCGAACCAAATGATAATTTTCTCGCAGCAATAGAATGCTGCGCACAGACTAAATACGATACAGCAGAATGGAATCACCTGCGTTAGACAACCAATTTATTAATGACCGCGAGCACGGAATACAGCCACTGACCGCAATCATGGAAGAATGCGGAGTCACAAACCACCAACTCGTCGCAGCTTCAACCGAACAACTGACCCATAAAATGGTCGCTAAAGCATGCCGCGGACGCGAACTCTCCTCCAAAGTCCGCCAGAAAATCGTGCGCGCACTGAATAAAATCACCGGCAAACAGTATAACGCCCGCGATTTGTTTAATTATTAATTTTCGGCCAGGGGCGTTACAACGGAAATTAACGG
>CAVGNO010000081.1:2986-7625 GCA_963630475.1 Blautia faecis
CGTCCGTTATCCTCCATTTCCGTTTTATTCCGTTATCACGCGTTATCCAGCTCTTTGCATGCGCTATAGATATTTGCGAAGAGCTGCGGGATTTGCTCCACTTCGAGGCAGGAGAATGCCAAGCGGAAATTCGTGTCAGTAATTGCGATGCCGCCAGTGCCGTATTTTTCAAGCAGCAGATGGCGGAGTGTTTCCGCGGAACTCTTGATAATGCGCAAGCACATGAAGTATCCGCTGTTGAATGGATATGCAGTGAAGTATTCGGCATACTCCGGATGCGTATCAAGCACATTCCGCACTTCGCAATAGCGCTTGCGCATTAGCTCGCTTTTCTCTGCACGCTCGGCAAAGAAATTCGGATTCGCGAGCGCATTGCTTACAATGAATTGCGAAAGCTCACTGCAGCAGCTGACAGTTGCACGAATAAGTCCTGCGGCTTTTGCTTCAAATGCGCTATAAAGCGCACTGCCCTCTGCAACGCCTTTGACTGCAAATGTGAGGAAGCCGACGCGCAATCCCCAGACATAGCACTCCTTCGTCGCGGCATCCGCTTTGATTGCAAGCAGATTCTCGTGTTTGCCGGCAATCTTGACGAAGAGCGACTGCTTTATGCACGCATCGTCGTAGAAAAGACCATAATATGCGTCATCGATGAGTGCGACGATTTTTACTCCGCGTTCAGCAGTCTTCAGCAACGCAGCCGCCATCGCTTCGCCCTCGTGCTCGAGCGGCGTGTAGCCAGTGGGGTTATTGGGGAAATTCAGCAACACGAATGCTTTCTGACCAGCGTTCAGCGCGTCCAATGCGGCTTCGAATGCCGCAATATTGAAGCCGCCATTCGCGAAGAAGCTGAAGAATTGCAGATTTGCTTGTGTGCGCTCGCCAAGATTGAGCAAGTAGTTATCCCAGTTCATATCGGGAAGGATGACCGTGTCACCGGCATCCAAGAACAAGTCGCCGGCGATTGAAAGCGCATGCGACAATCCGTTGGTGACGATCGGCAAGCTGGTTGCAATACCGGCCAAATCCGGATTGTCACGCAGCAGCTTCTTTTTCCACTCCTGGCGGAGTGCGGCCAAGCCCGAAGATGGCGCATAGAGCAGCGCGTCGTTGGGCGATAATCCAGGCAGCTGATCCATGACACAGCTGAGGTGCATCGCTTTGTGATTCTCCAGAGCAGTACCAATAGTGGCATTGAAATTTTTCGCCAGCTTCTTCGCTTCGGCGGATTGACTCAAAATGCCCTTGCTCGGAAAGAAGATGCGCTTGCCGAGAGTCGAGAGCATCGAAAATGCTACAGGACTCTCCGCTTCAATCTTCTCATTCAATGATACTGCCAATGGATTTAGCATTATGTGCACCCTTAAAACAATACTACTATCTTCATGCCCCTGAATAAAGAAACATGTCGGAAAAAGATCACAGCTATTTTATTTTCGCTGCCAGCTCCTTGACTTCCTTGGAGAGAGTCTCCAAGTGCTTGAGCTGCATTTGAGTTCGTGCAAATGCACGGCGGTCTTGCGCAGGAGACCCCATCACTACCGCACCGGCCGGAGTATCCTTCGAGACACCGGATTGCGCCATCGCAATTGCGCCGTCCCCAATCCGCAAATGACCATTGACGCCGACTTGCCCCGCGAGGATTACGCCGTTGCCGAGGTGCGTACTGCCCGCGATGCCGACTTGTGCGACCACGATGCACGCACGGCCAATTTCGACATTGTGGCCAATCTGAACCAAATTGTCGATTTTTGTGCCAGCTTGAATCCATGTGCGACCAAAACGCGCGCGATCAATAGTTGAATTGGCGCCTACTTCGACATCGTCATCAAGCTGCACAATGCCGACTTGCGGAATCTTCTCGTGACCCGTTGCGCTCGATTTGTATCCGAAGCCATCTGCGCCGATGACGACACCCGGATGCAGGATTACGCGGTTGCCGATAATGCAGCGTTCGCGAATGACAACATTGGGATAGATGAGGCAGTTTGCGCCGACTGTCGTATCAACGCCGATATAGACGTTGGGCAAAATCACCGTATTCTCGCCAATCTTTGCGCCGTGTTCGATGACGACGCCTGCACCAATATGGCAACTGGCGGGGACCGCCACGTCGTCGGCAATGACTGCACGGGGATGAATTCCCACAGGATACTCGATTGCCGGTGGCGTAAATGCGAGGATGACGCGTGTGAACAAATCTGACGGATCCGCGCATTCAATCCATGCGCGCCCTTCCTGCGGTTCGACATCGAAGCCGGGTGCGACCAGCACGACGCTTGCACGGGAAATCGCGACTTGGTCGTGATATTTCTCATTGCCGAGAAATGCGACATCGCCTTCAGTTGCCTCGCTCAATGACGCGACACCATGCAGAGTACGATCGCAGTGGCCAATGATTCGGCCGCCGACTAACTCCGCAATCTCCTGTATTGTCTTGGTGATTAACATGATTTCTCAGTTTTGAGTGGATGATGCGACGCAGATGCGCCGACGAAACAAGAATTAGTTCTGAAGACCGGCAGCAGCGGCGGCTTTGGCGGCAGCCGCACTCTTTTCGCGGACTTCCTTGAGCTTCTTGTCTGCGTCCGCTTTTTCCTGTTCATGGCCGGCATTGACAATTTTCACCAACTGCGCAGTGATTTCGTCTTCTGTCGGATAGACGAGTACGCTCGGCATGCGATTGAGGTTTTTGCCGGAGACTTCGAAGACGATGGTATAGCCATTCTCTTTCGCGTATTTCTCGACTTGCGCACGCAACTCTTTAATGAGCTCTTCCATTACCGTCTGCTGACGATTCTCGATTTGCGCCATGCTCTGCTGGCGGAATTTGTAGATCTCGACTTGCTTCTGCTCAAGGCGCTGCTCTAAAAGCGCAGTTTTGCTGCGCGCTTCTTCGCGTTTTTCAGGCGCGAGCAACTCATTTTCCGCGTCAGCGCGCGTTTTGCGATACTCCTCCTGGGATTTTTCGAATTCTTCACGCAACAGCGCGAATCCATCGATCATCGTCTTGCGCTTGTTCTCAAAGCCGATATTCTCGTTCACTGTCTTGTAGTATTCGTTAAAGACAGTCTCCATATTCACGTATGCGATTTTGGTTTCGCCCCAAACCGGCAACAATCCGGCAGTCAGTAGCACTGTCAGCGCAAAAAAGAAGATTTTTTTCATAAATGATGGCATTGTAAGCACGATTTCACACTAAAATCAGTAAGCTCGGTTAATATAATTATTAGTAGCGATTGCGTATTTAGCTGTGTGACTATTAGCAAAAGATGAATCTGCTTCACGGGTTCAGGATTTACATTATGTCGCAATTACCGCAGTAAATCCAATTTTTGTGCAATTATGACTATAGCTGAACATATAACTGACATTTTGCGTCAATGCGGCGAAGATCCGCAACGCGAAGGATTAATCAAGACACCCGAGCGTGTTGAAAAATCCTTGCAATTTCTTTTGCAGGGATATAATCAGAATCCCGATGAGATTGTCGGCGATGCGATTTTCACCGAGGAATGCAATCACATGGTGATTGTGCGCGATATTGAAGTCTATTCGCTTTGCGAGCATCACATGCTACCATTTTATGGCCGTTGCCATATTGGGTACATCCCAAATGGCAAAGTGTTTGGCGTCTCGAAACTTGCGCGCATTGTCGATTGTTTTGCGCGGCGCTTGCAAATCCAGGAGCGCCTCACTCAACAAATTGCGACATGGCTTAAAGAGAAGATTGATGCGCAAGGCGTGGGTGTCGTGATGGAGTGCCATCATCTCTGTATGATGATGCGCGGGGTTGAAAAGCAGAATTCGTGCATGGTCACTTCGGCTGTACTCGGAAGCTTCCGGCGTTCCGAAGCCACGCGCAACGAATTCATGCAGCTGGTGCGCCATAATTGACCGCATGATGGCAAACGGACGGCAAGACACGTCATTCAACGTTGCAAGAAACGTGTTCTATCACGAGACGCGCCTGGCAATGATGCGAATTCGTTCCGTCGAACCGCAAAAACGTCGTGCCCAAATGTAGGGCCGGGCCTTGTGCCCGGCCTGGCGTCGGTCTCCAATATCACGACGGCTCCCCGGCATTGCGTCGGCCCCCAACGATATCGCAGTCCGACATTACGTGTTCCTGTCACAAAAATCCATGTGCGCTCCCACGCCAGGCCGGGGACAAGCCATGTGCGCTCCCACGCCAGGCCGGGGACAAGCCCCGGCCCTACACGTTCTGTGCCCGGGGCGCAAGCTCCGGGGTACGTTTTTCTGCCGCGTACAAGCCACCGCCCCAACACGTATGTGGCGCGTGTTTTCACGAAAAAACACCCCCAGTCTCCATTGTGGAAACCGGGGGTGTTGTGATATAAACGCCTATTGACGCGGATTAGTAGACGCCTTGGTCGAGCATGGAGTTGGCGACCTTCAGGAAGCTGCAGATGTTCGCACCGGCAACCAGGTTGTCCTTCAGACCGTACTCAATTGCAGTCTCGTAGCAGTTCTTGTGGATCGTGACCATGATGCCGTGGAGCTTCTCATCGACTTCCGCAGCGCTCCAGTGGAGACGCTCGGAGTTCTGGCTCATCTCGAGGCCGGAGACCGAGACACCACCGGCGTTGGCGGCTTTGCCCGGCGCATACAGCAGGCC
>CAVGNO010000081.1:7635-8862 GCA_963630475.1 Blautia faecis
CAGGCCATTGCCCTGGAAAACTTCGATGGCTTCCGGAGTAGACGGCATATTCGCGCCTTCGCAAACCAGACGGCAACCATTGGCAACCAAAGTCTTGGCGTCCTCGCCGCTGATTTCATTCTGTGTTGCGGATGGATAAGCGCAATCGCACTTCACGCTCCACGGACGCGCGCCTTCGAAGTACTGGACGCCCTTGAATGCATCGGCGTACTCCTTGATGCGGCCGCGCTTGACATTCTTGAGCTGCTTGATCCACTCCAGCTTCTCCTGGTTGATGCCTTCCGGATCATAGATCGAGCCATTGGAGTCAGACATCGTGACCGGCTTTGCGCCCAGCTGAATCAACTTCTGAACCGTGAATTGCGCGACATTACCGGAACCGGAAACAACGCACGTCTTGCCGGCCAGATCATCATTGCGAGTCTTGAGCATCTCTGCGGAGAAGTAGACCGAGCCGTAACCAGTCGCTTCGGGACGAATCAGCGAACCGCCCCAGTTGAAGCCCTTGCCGGTCAGCACACCGGTGAATGTGTTGGTCAAGCGCTTGTACTGTCCGAAGAGATAGCCGATTTCGCGGCCGCCGACGCCAATATCACCAGCCGGCACGTCAGTGTCCGGGCCAATGTGGCGGAACAGCTCGCTCATGAAAGCCTGGCAGAAACGCATCACTTCGCGGTCAGAACGGCCTTTCGGGTTGAAGTCCGAACCGCCTTTGCCACCGCCCATCGGCAGAGTGGTCAGCGCATTCTTGAAGATCTGCTCGAAGCCCAGGAATTTGAGGATGGACTCATTCACGCTCGGATGGAAACGCAGGCCGCCCTTGTATGGTCCGATTGCGCTGTTGAACTCATAGCGGAAACCGCGGTTCACTTGAATCTTGCCATTGTCGTCTTCCCAAGCAACGCGGAAATTGATGGAACGCTCCGGCTCAACCAAGCGCTCAAGGATGCTGTTGGCCTCGAATTTCGGATTGGCTTCCAGTGCGGGCGCCAATGAATTGAGCACTTCAGTGGCCGCTTCCATGAACTCCGGCTGGTTGGCATTGCGAGCCGCGACCGTAGCAATTACGCGGCTGATGTATTCCTGACTCTTAGACATTTTTTTATTTTTTCCTGTTTCCTGAATCCGTGGAGTTGATTCTTTTGCGTGATAACTTCGTCATTTCTCGGTCACGTACTCCCGGTACGCTCCCTCGAAATTCCTTGTTCTGACGCAAAACTCTCTAAC
>CAVGNO010000082.1:0-1198 GCA_963630475.1 Blautia faecis
TCCCTGCAGTCAGTCCCAGAATTTCAATATCATAATCACCTCAGGTTTACAACCCCGGAAAAGCCATCTCTTCTAAAGCTATAATACTTGTGAAGAACGGCGAATCTGACATCTATGAAGAAAAAAAATAAACTAAACTATGTGTTTTCATTCGCGCAATGCATGATGGGGACACTGATGCTATGTGTGGCAACACCAATGCTGTTGCAAGCACAGACTGAGCAGGACTATGCCAGTCAGGAAAAATTCCTAGCAGCACAGCAAAAGACCAGCCAGTATTCTGGGAAGACTGCAGCTGAAAAAACAACATGGCTTAAGAAACAATCCACTGATTACCTTTTTGCGCGCGGTAGCGAGCTGATGGCGAAATGCAATAACGCAATTGCACAAGCAAGCAAGTATATCGCAGATGGCGATTTCTACAACGCTGACGAAATTATCGGCGAAAATAAAGAGCTCGTAATCAGCTTTGCCGAAATTCAATTTATCTATCCGGAGTTGGGAAAACGCACTAATTTGACTGATGCTCAAGAAGCACAACTCAAGGAAGAGATCGCAAAGATCAAGCCGCTGAAGGATAAAATCGACGACTTGGTTGCGGCACGCGATTTGGAAAAGCGCAAGCGTCAGACAACTGCTGAAACAGAGCAATCAAAGAAAGTACTTGAGAATGCTATTGCCAGCCTGAACAGCGCAAGTAAAGTCTATGATTCTGCCGCTTCATCCTTCAGCCAGGGATTGATTGAGAAATCTGCCCGGACATGCCGTCAAGCCCAGAAGGACTTGCTTGAAACCGTCCAGCTGATGACCAAGTCCGAAAACAAAGAGTTTTTTGAAACTAACCAGAATGGCCTCGAGCTTCTGCGCCGTGCAGAAATGTTGCGCAAGGATCTACAGAGCCGCCTCGCTAAAATCTATACTCTGCAAGGCCAGATGAACCGCGAGCACGGCAAGGATTTCCTCTGCCTCGCGATCAATGAGCTCAATACCAACTTCGATTCAGACTTAAGCGAATACGACCCGCAATTGCCGGAATTCTTCTCGAATGCAAAGAGCACTCTGGCACAATTGGATGCATTCAAAGAAATCGAAAGTGAATTGGAGATCGAACGCGAATTGCGTGACTTGCTCAAGAATAGTGCAAATCTGCCCTTGACAGCAAAAGAAGAAGACCGCTTGCATGGCGACATCGCACGCT
>CAVGNO010000082.1:1208-3481 GCA_963630475.1 Blautia faecis
GTATTACGCGAAGAGCTGGATGTCCATCAGAAAACCACACTCAATGAGTTGATGCCGGATGCACAGGAAATTAACCGCAAAGTAACGACTGCACTGAAATCCGGCAGCACATATTTGCAGAATGGCCGCTTCCAGCAAGCACGCGAAGCATACGAACAAGCGTTGGTGGAAGACCCGTTCAACCTGACTGCTATCCGTGCATTGGCGAAGATTAACGACGCAATGAAGAGCGCAGCAGACGAAAAGCTCGATGCACTAATCAAAGACCGTATGTCTGAAGCGCGCTGGAAGTGGTCTGAACCAGTGACGCCGTTGCTGGCAGGCTCGTCTGACTTCTCCAGCACACAGACAATCCGCAAAATGGATGACGCACAAGGGCTGAATAAGCGTATTGATTCCATTAAGATTCCGAATTTGCTCATCGATAATGAGACTCTAGCCGATGTCCTGGGTGATATTTTACCGCGCCAGATCAAGAATGCCGATCCCGAAGGCATTGGCATCAATATTGTTGCGATGCTGACTCCGATGCCGGATTACATGGATCGCGGCTGGGTTCCAGACGGCTATTCAAGCAATAAGGATGGCAGTGGTTCTAGCTCTGGCGGTTCTAGCGGCTATTCAGCTCCGCGGAACGCAGGGAACGGCCCAAGTGCCGCGATGGGTGGCGCAGGTAATGCGAACTATGATGCCGATACATACGGCACTAATGCAACCAGCGAAGCAGGTTTGAGTACAACCGAAGAACTCGGTCAGAAGATGGTAAACCTGAAACTGACTAACATCAGCCCGCGCGAAGTCTTCGATTATCTCTCATGGCAATTTGGTCTCAAGATTCGTTACACCGAATCCGCAGTTATCGTTGCACATAAAAATATCGAGATGGATCCGATGGAGACTCGCTTCTACAATATTGAAGCAGGTGTCTTCGATGTCCCGCGTAACTTGACGAAAAAACCGCCAAAACTGAAAACCAATGGTTCCGGTGATGACGATGATGACGACGATGATGATGACGACGACGATGATGATGATGATGATGACGACGACGATGATGATAACAGCAGTAGCAGTGATGATGATAGCGGCACGTCTTCTAGCTATGGCAATAAGTCAAGAAAGGACAGCTGGAAGTTCTATTCGGTAGAGAAGATCTTCCGTGCATTTGGTGTGCCCTTCCAGACTGGTGCGCGCTGCTGCTACTATCCCAAAACCGGAAAACTCATTGTCCATCACACCGTTGAATATCAGCGTGTAATCAAACAGATTCTTGAAGAAATCAATCAGACTCCGCGTCAGGTCTCCATTGAAGCGAAGTTTGTTGAAATCAACCAGACCGACTTGGATACACTCGGTTTCGAGTGGTCCTTCGAAGGCGGCGGCGTGAGCTATCGTGGTGCATCCAGCGGAACCAAGCAAGCTCTCGTGACCGAGACTGGCGGAACCCGTACCGGTAGCTTCATGTTCGGACTCGGTAGCCAGAAAGCCGGCGGCGATGTCAAGATGGGTAATGGCATGCGTTTTGCAAGCGATGTCTTCAGCAACGCATCATTGAATGACTCCATCTTCAATGTCTACACTGTCCTGGGTAGCTATGCATTCAATACTGTCATCCACGCATTGAAGCAATCAGAAAACTCCGACGTCCTCTCTGCTCCGAAAGTCACGACTGTCAGCGGCATGACCGCTCAAATCAAAGTTGTCGAGACACGCTACGAAGCGCTGAGCTGGGAGAATGCCGAACTTTCCGACACGAGTTCTTCCAGCGGCACTAATACCCGTTCGAAGCCACCGACTCCTGAATTGGAAGAAGTCAATATCGGTGTCGGCTTGGATGTCACGCCGGTTGTTGCACCGGATGCGTACACCATCTACTTGAAGATGTACCCGTCGGTTTCAGATTTGGTTGGTTACAATACCAGATACAACACCAAATACAACAATGGTCTGACTGTTGAAGATATCGTGATGACCACGCCAATCTTCAGCCAGCGCCAGATTCGGACAAGTGTCATCGTATATGATAACGAAACAGTTGTCATGGGCGGTTTGATTCAGGAGAAACTGAACCGCTTTGAAGATAAGATTCCGTTGCTCGGCGATATTCCGATTCTGGGACACCTCTTCACGAGCCGCGGCGAACAAAGTGTCAAGATGAACCTCTTGATGTTCGTCAGCGTCCGTATCGTCAAACCAGATGGCCAGCCGCTACGTGCAAACGAAATCCGCGGTCTACCTGACTTCAGACACTAATTCCCGATAATTCTCAAAAA
>CAVGNO010000082.1:3531-8808 GCA_963630475.1 Blautia faecis
TCAAAAACGCCGTCTGCCATTGAATGTGGCAGGCGGCGTTTTTCTTTTTCCTTTACGAGATGTTGAATGCAATAATCTCAACAAATTTGCGTTATTGTGAATGAAACGCGTCAGCATGTCAAGGAGAATCTTCACAAGATGAAAAAGGAATAAGATAAATGAAACACATTTTCATTACGATAGCATTAGTTGCCGCCATAGCATTGCCATTATGCGCACAGCAGCGCAAAGTCAATCCGGATGCAAAATTGCACAAATTCAGCACAGTGATTGAAAAGGAGCGCCCAGAACTCGACGAAGAGACCAAACGGTTGATTGCAGCATATCGCCGCAACCCGACCGAGGAGAATCGTCTGGCATTAAGAAAACAAGTCGAAAAGCGTTATGACGCAGTTGTCGCGAGAAAGAAAGCAAAATTGGAAGAGCTGAAGCGCACTGCGAAGGACAAATCCAAAGTCGAAGAGATGCAGGTAATTGTCGATGAGATGTTACGTGATCGCGAAAATCGCATCGAACAGAGCATGGCGCGCTTTGCCGATCCCCGCTTGAAGCCCAATGCACGCCAAGCAAAAGACGGATACCTCCCAGTCATTGGCGCGGCACAGAATCTCTCTATTGCCTATACACCCGTGACCAACAAAGAATACGCGGAATTCGTCAAAGCAACCAATCGCAAGCCGCCAACTGACTGGAAGAACGGTGCGTATCCAGCAGGAAAAGCAGATCACCCCGTCATCTATGTCTCATACGAAGATGCGACTGCATATTGCAACTGGCTGACTGCAAAAGACGGCAAAGCGAAATATCGCCTGCCAACTGCGCAGGAATGGGAAATTGCGGCTGGGCACATGCCAAAAGATGCCGACTTCAATTGCGGAGAAAATAAAAGCACAACTCCAGTCACTCAGTATGCAAAAACTCTCGCGGCATGCGGTGCAGTCGATATGTGGGGAAATGTCTGGGAATGGACTAGCACCAAGATAATCGCCCAGACCGGCAAGGAAAAAGGCACTTCAGTCTATGCAGTCAAAGGCGGTTCCTGGTACTCAAAGCGCACCAGCTGCCGCACCGAAGCACGTGATGAAGGCCGCGCGCCGAACTTCGGTTATGCAACCGTGGGATTCCGTGTCGCTCGCGAAAAATAACAACGTCACGTTATAGCCCCATGACATCGCGCTGAAAATAAAATTCGCATGCTAGCGGTTTTCTTTTTCAGCGCGAAAATGTGATAATTTTCAACCACTGCACTTGCAATTTGCAAAAATGTAATTATAGTAAGCGCGCTGTCAGAAAATGACAACGAATACATATTACTTGATGCGGGATGGAGCAGCTTGGTAGCTCGTCAGGCTCATAACCTGAAGGTCAGAGGTTCAAATCCTCTTCCCGCTACCAATTTCAAATCCGTAGATTTGCATTATTGCGAGTCTGCGGATTTTTTATTTTGATATATTTGAGCAAGCAACTATATTCCGCAAGCTCTGGGCACAATATCTCGTCGAGATTACTCCGGAAATTATCAACCATCTCAAACTGGTCAGCAATCGCGTGAGAGTGCAAGACCAGTTCTATATCAAAGAAATTAGCGCCGGAGTAAAAAAAATCACGCGTTAGAAATAGAGCTCGTACAAGGCGCAAAAAAAGCTCACCCCGCCGACGTGACAATTTGTCACATGACTAGGTGAGCCTTCTTATGCATGCCACTAAATCAGTGGCATGCTTGTTTCAGATGAGATGTGCGGCTAAAATTACATCATGCCGCCCATTCCGCCCATGCCGGGAGCAGCTGCCGCAGGAGCATCAGCCTTCTTCTCCGGGATGTCGGTGATCATGCACTCTGTGGTGAGGAGCAAGCCTGCGACAGAAGATGCATTCTGGAGAGCGCAACGCGTGACCTTCTTCGGGTCGATGATGCCGGCTTCCATCATGTCGCAATACTCGTCCTTCGCGGCGTTGTAGCCGAAGAACTTGTCGCCTTCTTTGACTTTCATCACGACGATTGAGCCCTCAACACCGGCGTTGGTCGCGATCTGGCGCAACGGCTCTTCGATCGCGCGGCGGACGATGTCCACACCAGTTGCTTCGTCGCCAGCCAGCTTGAGGCCAGCCAATGCGATGTGACCAGCGCGGATGAGCGCGACACCACCGCCAGGGACGATACCCTCTTCGACAGCAGCACGCGTAGCATTGAGCGCGTCCTCAACGCGGTACTTCTTCTCCTTCATCTCGCTTTCAGTAGCAGCACCGACTTTGATGACTGCGACGCCACCGGCCAGCTTGGCCAAGCGCTCCTGCAGCTTCTCTTTGTCGTAATCGCTAGTGGACTTCTTGATCTCGCCACGGATCTGAGCGACACGCGCCGCGATATCGGAAGGCTTGCCGGCGCCCTCGACAATGGTCGTAGTATCCTTGTCGATGGTGATCTTCTTCGCGGAACCGAGGTCTTCCAGCTTGACATTCTCGAGCTTGATGCCGAGGTCTTCGGTGATGCACTTGCCGCCAGTCAAGACCGCGATATCCTGCAGCATTGCTTTGCGGCGATCGCCAAAGCCAGGAGCTTTGACAGCGCAGATGTTCAGCGAACCACGCAGTTTGTTCACAACCAATGTCGCCAGAGCTTCGCCATCGACATCCTCAGCGATGATGAGCAGCGGGCGTCCCTGCTTTGCAACCATCTGCAGTAGCGGGAGCATATCCTGCAAGGAAGAAATCTTCTTCTCGTGGATGAGCACCAGCGCGTCTTCCAAAACGCAGGTCATCGCTTCCGGATTGGTGACGAAGTACGGAGAGAGGTAGCCCTTGTCAAACTGCATGCCCTCAACTGCGTCGCAAGTGGTGTCAATCGTCTTGGCCTCTTCAACCGTGATGGTGCCGTCCTTGCCGACCTTCTCCATTGCATCAGCGATGATGTTGCCGATGACAGAGTCGGAGTTTGCAGAGATCGTCGCGACCTGCGCAATCTGGTTCTGGTCAGCTTTGACAGTGACTGCCATCTTGCCCAGCTCATCAACAATTGCAGCAACCGCTTTGTCAATACCGCGCTTCAAATCCATCGGATTTGCGCCGGCAGTGACATTCTTCAAACCCTCGCGGAAGATTGCCTCGGCCAAGATGGTAGCGGTAGTGGTACCGTCACCCGCATTGTCGTTGGTCTTGCTGGCGACTTCCTTGACCATTTGAGCGCCCATGTTCTCGTAGGGGCATGGCAACTCAATCTCTTTGGCAACCGTGACACCGTCCTTAGTGACGAGCGGAGAACCGAATTTCTTGTCGATCAGGACATTGCGACCCTTCGGTCCGAGAGTTACTTTGACAGCCTTCGCCAATGCGCTCACACCAGCAAGAATCTGCTGGCGGCCAGCGTTGTCATACTGAATTTGTTTTGCAGCCATTGTAGTATTGACTCCTTAAAATTGTTGAATAGAATTATGCCTCGACAACCGCGAGAATGTCGCTGGAAGAGAGGATCTTATAGGACTTGTCATCGAGCTTGAGCTCAGTTCCGCCGTATTTGCTGGTCAGAACGATATCGCCGGCCTTGACATCCATCGGGATGAGCTTGCCGCTCTCGTCGCGGCGGCCAGGGCCAACCGAAATGACACGGGACTTGATCGGCTTCTCCTTCGCGCTGTCCGGGATGTAGATACCGCCCTTCATCTCGATTTCTTCTTCGACCGGCTCGACAAAGACGCGGTCACCTAATGGTCTGATTGTCATTGTATTTATTCCTATTGTTGTTTTTGGGGATGGGGACAGCAGCAGCCAGTACTAATTTACGCACTGACTGCTGCTGTTGTTATTTATTATTTTTCCTTGAAATCTGCGTCGTAGACCGGGCCGTCACCGCCGTTGTTTCCGCCGTTGCTACTGTTATTGCCCTGCTGTTGCTGCTGGGCATTGCGCATCTGGTCAGCGAAATCCTGCGGGTTGAATCCGCCCTGAGCACCACCCTGTGCGCCGCCATTCGGCGCCGCGTTCTTGTAGAGCTCCTGCGCGAATTCGTGCATATCCTTCTCGACTTCGGCCATTGCAGACTTGATCTGATCTGTGTCGTCAGTCTTGATTGCTTCTTTCACTTTATCGAGGCCGGCCTGGACACGGCTCTTGATATCAGCAGGAATCTTGTCACCATTGTCGGCCAGCTGCTTTTCGGTCTGATAGACCATCGATTCAGCCTGGTTCTTGGTGTCAATCTTCTCGCGCTGCTTCTTATCTTCGTCCGCGTGAGCAGCTGCATCATTGACCATCTGCTTAATCTGATCTTCGCTCAAGCCAGAGGAGCTGGTGATAGTGATCTTCTGCTCCTTGCCAGTTCCCAGATCCTTTGCCGAGACATTCAGGATGCCGTTCGCATCGATATCGAACGTGACCTCGATCTGCGGAACGCCACGCGGAGCCTGCGGAATGCCATCCAAGTTGAAGACACCGATAGTCTTGTTGCCCGATGCCATCTCACGCTCGCCCTGCAAGACGTGAATCTGCACACTCGGCTGATTGTCAGATGCCGTCGAGAAGATTTCGCTCTTCTTGACCGGGATAGTCGTGTTACGGTTGATGAGCTTCGTGCAAACGCCGCCCAAAGTCTCGATACCCAGCGACAGCGGAGTTACATCGAGCAGCAGTACGTCTTTGACATCGCCCTTCAGCACGCCGCCCTGGATAGCTGCGCCGATTGCAACACATTCATCAGGATTGACACTCTTGTTCGGAGTCTTGTCAAAGAGGCGTTTTGCAGTCTCCTGCACTGCAGGCATACGGCTCATACCGCCGACCATGACGACTTCATTAATCTGGCTGGCAGACAAGTGCGCGTCACGCAAGCAGTTCTGGCACGGGATTGCAGTGCGGTTGAGCAAGTCGCTCGTAAGCTGCTCCAGTTTAGCGCGGGAGAGGCTCATCTGCAAGTGCTTCGGACCAGTCGCGTCTGCAGTGATAAACGGCAAGTTGATGTCAGCATTTGTGCTACCGGACAGCTCGCACTTTGCTTTTTCAGCCGCTTCCTTCAAGCGCTGCAACGCCATCGGATCAGCCTTCAAGTCAATGCCGTTAGCCACTTTGAATTCAGATGCCATCCAGTCGATGATGACGTTATCGAAGTCATCGCCACCCAGGTGTGTATCACCATTGGTAGCCATCACTTCGCATGCGCCTTCGCCCAAGTCCAGGATGGAGATATCGAATGTACCGCCACCCAAGTCGTAAACGGCAATCTTCTCGTCCTTCTTCTTATCCATACCGTATGCCAGAGATGCTGCAGTCGGCTCGTTGATAATACGC
>CAVGNO010000083.1:0-4833 GCA_963630475.1 Blautia faecis
GTGGATGAGCTGCTCGATATGATCGAACGGCAAGTACTGGAAATCAGCCAGATGAATCAGACGCGCGATTTCCAGTATATCGAGCCGTTGGTGCGCGATGCAATGTCGCATATCATGGAACTCATCAATCACGATATGAAGACGATGGGGTTGCCGACTGGCTACGAGACGCTGGATAAAGCGATGACGGGCGGCTTGAAGCCTGGGATGCTCTTTGTCCTGGCAGCGCGTCCGGCAATCGGCAAGACTGCACTTGCGCTCAATATGGCGGCCAATATCGCACTGCGCAGTGCGGAGCCGACTGCGGTCGGAGTCTTTTCATTGGAAATGTCGGCCTCGCAGCTAGTGATGCGGTTGATTTCGTCCGAAGCGCGCGTCAATATCAACCGCTGGGCTTATTCGGATGATATTCCGCAGAATGACACTGATGCGGTGAAGAGCGCGTGTAATATCTTGAGTCATTCGCAATTGATTATCGATGATACTGGCGGAATTGACATCCTTGAGTTGCGTTCAAAAGCGCGCCGTATGGTCGAGCAGCATGATGTGAAAGTGATTTTCATTGACTATCTGCAGCTGATCACCGTCAATTCGCACCGCAATGCATCGCGTGAAAATGACGTTGCGCGTGTATCCGGCTCATTGAAAGCGCTGGCGAAGGAGTTAAGCATTCCGATAGTCGTGCTTGCGCAGCTCAACCGCGCGGCGGAGCAAGGCGATGGTCAGCCCAAGCTCAGCAACTTGCGTGAATCCGGTGCAATTGAGCAGGATGCCGACGTAGTCGCCCTGCTCCACCGTGATCGTTCGGAGCAATTCAACCAGAGTGACGCATCGGTCAATGGCTTGGAAGCCGAGCTATTGATTGCGAAGAACCGTGCGGGGCGCAACTGCCGGCAGATGCTCACATTCTTCCCACAATACACGCGTTTTGACGCGCGTGCGGAGGAAGTAAGTAATGAAGACATACCGTCGTAAAATGGCCTGATTACTTTATATTATGCAGGTTTTCATCTCGGCCGTGGACAATGCGCCGGCAATACAGCAACAACAACATTGACAATCAATGCCCTCTCCATATTTTTCGCGTATTTTGTTAAAAATCAGCGGTGAAGCGCTGGGTGGCCCGCATGGCGGGCTGGTATCGGAATCGATTCAATCGGCGGCTCAAATTGTGCACGAAGCAGTTTCTTGCGGCACTCAAGTCGCATTGATTATTGGCGCGGGAAATCTCTTTCGCGGATTAGCGGGCAGCCGCAGTGGCATGGATCGGTGTGGCGCCGACTACATCGGAATGCTGGGCACTTGCATGAATGCGCTCGCGATGCGCGATGCATTGGAAGCGATGGGGCTGAAAGCGGAAGTGCAGTCCGCATTGCCGATTGCGGGGGTGTTGCCGGCATTCGATTGCCGCGAAGCCAACCGTCTGCTCAATGTGGGCACTGTCGTGCTGTTTGCTGCCGGCACTGGCCATCCCTATTTTTCGACTGATACGACTGCTGCGTTGCGTGCGGCTGAAATCAATGCGCAAGCAGTCTTCAAAGCGACGAAAGTGGATGGGATTTACACTGCGGATCCGATGACGCATCCGGAAGCGACGCGTTATGAGCGTCTTACATTCACGCAGGCATTGACGGAGCACTTGCATGTGATGGACTCCAATGCATTTGCGTTGTGTGAAGACAACAATTTACCAATCGTGGTATTTAATGCCGGCCAGAAAGGTGTTGTTTCCGAGCTTTTAGCCGGCGATTTCACCCATGGCACATTAGTAACCGTTAAATAGCAACCCTTAACTCAAATAAGAAAATATGGCAACACGTCAAGAAATTCTCGACACCGCGAAAGCGGCGATGACCGCTTCGGTTGATTCATTGAAGAAGCGCTTTGATCAAGTCCGTACGGGCAAAGCTTCTCCTGCGTTGGTGGACGGCATCATGGTTGATTACTACGGTGCGCAGACTCGTCTGAAGGACATCGCAAGTGTTTCTGCACCGGAGCCGCGCGTTTTGAAGATTCAGCCGTACGACATCAGCGCGACCAACGCAATTGTCAAGGCAATCCAGAATAGCAGCTTGGGCATCACGCCGGTTTCCGATGGTAAAGTGATTCGCTTGCCGATTCCGGAACTCTCGGAAGAGCGCCGTAATGACATGACCAAGCTGGTGCGCAAGTACGCCGAAGAAGCGCGTGTCGAAGTGCGCAATGCGCGTCGCGATGCGAATGAAGAAATCAAAGCGGCGAAGAAGAAGTCCGAAATGACTGAAGATGAGCAGAAAGCCGCAACTGATGATGTGCAGAAGCTCACGGACAAGCAGATCGAGCAGGTTGATAAGATTCTGGATGCGAAGCAAAAGGAGTTGATGGAAGTATAACTTCCTTCATTTCATTCACTGATGCACAACATCGCACATCTTTTACAGGAGCAGGCATTAATGCAGCCGCATCATCCGGCGGTTGTATTTATGTCCGGTCGTTGTGCTGACGGTGGCGAAGCGCAGCCGGTCTGGCGTCATCTCACATTTGGCGAGTTGGCTGCGCGCAGTGATGCATTTGCGTGGGGCTTGCGTGAATACGGCTTCAAGCCGGGCGTCAAGACATTGCTGATGATTCGGCCGACGCTGGATTTCTATGCGTTGGTCTTTGCGGTGTTAAAGACGGGGGCGGTGCCGGTGTTGATTGATCCGGGAATGGGCTGGCGTGGCTTTTTGCGCTGTGTTCGCCAAGTCGCGCCGGAGGCATTCATCGGCATTGCGCAAGCGCACATTCTGCGTCTGGCATGCCGGCGCGCATTCCGTGACGTCAAGCTTAATGTCACGATGGGGGCGCGGCGTTTCTGGGGCGGGCGCACATTGCCGGAGCTGTTGCGGCATTCGCATTGTGGCGAGCGATTTCCGATTTATGAGCCGCAGAATGCGGATGAGCTGGCGGCAGTACTTTTCACTTCAGGGAGTACGGGGCCGGCCAAAGGCGTCTGCTACACTCATGAAATTTTTGCGGGGCAATGCAAAATTGTCAAGCGGCTGTGTGGGATTGAGCGTGGTGAGTTTGATTTAGCGTGTTTTCCGCTGTTTTCGCTTTTCAGCATAGCGAATGGCGCGACTGCAGTAGTGCCGGAGATGGACGCGACTCATCCGGCGTCGATTAATCCGGAATGCGTGCGTGAAGCGGTGCGGCAATGGCCGATTTCCTACTCATTTGGTTCGCCTGCGCTGTGGAAGCACGTCGCGGATTATTGTGTTGCGCACAATTACAAATTGCCGGGCATCAAGCGCATCTTCATGTCAGGCGCGCCAGTACCGCCGCAGACGCATCGCAATCTGCGCGCAATTCTGGATGATGATGCATCGACTTACGCGCCATACGGATGTACGGAAGCGCTGCCGATTGCAATTTTGGATGGCGCGACAGTGTTGGATGCGAATGCGCATGCCGCAGGTGTCGGCAAAGGCACATGTGTTGGCTCAATCATTCCGGAAATCCATGCGAAGATAATTCGGATTACGGATGACGCGCTTCCGGTGTTGAGTGCATCGGATGAATTGCCGGATGGCGAAATTGGCGAGCTGTGCGTGAGTGGGTTGTGTGTCACGCGCAGCTACTATGGGCGACCGGATGCGGACGCGCTGTCGAAATGCATTGATGAGCATGGCGTACTCTGGCATCGCGTGGGTGATGTCGGATACTTCGATGAGCAGAAGCGTTTCTGGTTTTGCGGACGTAAAGCGCATCGCGTTGAGACTGCGCAATGCACGCTTTTCTCCATTCCGACGGAGTCATACTTTAACTGCGTCGAGGGTGTTGCTCGCAGCGCACTGGCGGGTGTCGGGGACAAGACATCGCGGCGTGCTGTCATTGTGATTGAGTGCAAGCCGGACTGTAAAGTCGAGCTGGCGGCGTTGCAGAAAGTCATTGCGGAAAATTCCTGTTTAGCACCGATAAGTGCAATTCTTTTTTACCCGGGGAGTTTCCCGGTTGATGTACGGCATAATGCCAAAATCAACCGCGAAGCATTGAGCCGCTGGGCGGAAAAATCAATAAGAAACGAAAAGAAATAAAACGATGGAAGAGCTTCATATAGGCGTTATTGGTTTCGGCACGGTTGGTGCTGGCGTTGTTGAGACAGTGATGAAGAATGCGCAGTTGATGGCTGCGCGCACTGGCGTATTGCCGGTCATCACGCGTATTGCAGATTTAGATACGACGACTGATCGCGGCATCAAATTGCCGGCAGGCATCCTGATTCCGGATGCTATGCAGTTGATTGACGATCCACAGATTGATGTCGTAGTCGAATTAATTGGCGGCACGACAATTGCGCGCAAATTTGTCAGCGAGGCATTGAAGCGCGGCAAGCCGGTTGTGACTGCGAACAAAGCGTTATTGGCAGTATTTGGCAAGGAGCTCTTTGATTTAGCGCGCGCAAATAACACGGAGATTTATTTTGAAGCGTCGGTTGGCGGCGGCATTCCGTGCATCAAAGCGCTGCGCGAGGGGTTGATTGCCAACAACACTGGCGCGATGTACGGCATCCTGAATGGCACGTGCAATTATATCCTCAGCCGCATGGAAAATGAAAAAGCGGACTTCGGAATGATATTGAAAGCTGCGCAGGAAGCTGGTTATGCCGAAGCAAATCCTTCGACGGACATCGATGGCTATGATACTGCGAATAAAGCCGCGATTCTGGCGAGCTTGGCATTTGGCCGCTGGTTCACACTGGATGATGTGACAGTGCGCGGCATTCGCGAAGTGACGCTCACCGATATCGAATACGCGTCACAACTGGGCTATCGCATTAAGCTGTTGGCGACAATCAAAGACTTGGGCGGAAAA
>CAVGNO010000083.1:5023-8393 GCA_963630475.1 Blautia faecis
GATGTGGCCAGCCAAGCGGCGATGGAGAGCGCGCTCAACGAGATTCGGCTTGACAATGCGGTCGCTGAGCCGCCAATTTGTTTCACAGTAGAGGACCTCTGCGAAAAATAAGCGTAAAAATTATATCATAACGCACAGCACTCTGTAATTGTTGCGTTATGATATAGATGTTACATGATTCCGTGGAGTCAGTTTTTTTTGTTTCCAGTTCAAATCGAAATCCTAAATAGAAATCTGCAATGAAGAAATGCACTGTTGGCATTCATAAAGGGTGTGTTGAGTTGGGTAGCGATGCGTTGCGTGTAGCGGTAACGACTCAAGTAGGGCCTCGTATCATCGGATGCTTCATCGGCAAAGACAGCAAGTTCAACCATTTTGTCGTTTTACCGCCGGAGCCCATGCCGCAGCCCGCGAATGGCTTCACACTCTATGGCGGTCACCGTCTCTGGCACTCGCCGGAAGCATGCCCGCGCACTTATGAGCCGGACAACATGCCGGTGCAAGTGAAGGATTGCGACACTGGTGTTGAGTTTATAATGGAAGCCGATGTCTTCACCGGCATGTCCAAGAAAATTCTGGTTGAGCCGCTTTCGAATGGGTTGATTATGGTAACCCACACGATTGAGAATTGCGGTGTATTCCCGGTTGAACTAGCGCCTTGGACGCTGTCGATGATGGCGCCGGGCGGTATCGCGGTGATTCCTCAAGGCCGTGAGCCGGAGGGATATCCTTATACGCCGGATCGTCATTTAGCGCTGTGGGCGTATACCGACATCAAGGACAAGCGCATTGAGATGGGCAGCGACTATATCTTTGTCCATCAGGATCGCAAGTGCAAGGATTCGGCGCTCAAGATCGGTTTCAATGACGCATGCGGTTGGGTTGCGCATATCAACAACGGCCAAGCGCTGGTCAAGTACTTCGAATATGATCCGGATGGCAATTATCCGGATGGCGGCTGCTCGGTTGAGTGCTACTCCTGCGACAAATTCACTGAAGTCGAGACGCTCGGCCCGCTGGAGACTCTGGAGCCCGGCGAATGCGTCCAGCACATCGAGTACTGGCAAGGCATCGACAATCTGCCGGAAATCAAAACAGAAGAGGATGTCGATAAGTACCTCATTCCGAATCTGCTCAGCTGTGACTGCGATGATGACGACTGCGATGATGACGACTGTGATTGCTGCTGCAATGACGATTGCGACTGCGATGACGATGACGAAATATGCTTCTGCGGCTGCGATGATTGCCGCGACTGCGAGGGGTATGGCGACTGCGGTTGCGAAGAAGCCGAGGTAGTCGAGGAGACTCCGAAGAAGAAGAAGTCAGCTGGCAAGAGCAAGAAGAAGTAGTCTACTTGGATGCTTGTAGTTGTCGCTGACTCGCACGTATTATCCGGGACGCATTCAGAGGATGCGTTCCGGCAGTTTCTCCAATGGATTGCTTCGACAGACTATGATATTGCATTTTTAGGTGATATCATGGAGCTGTGGATTGGTTTGCCGCAATACGAGACGCCATTGCAGCAGTGGTTTGTGCAGTGGTGTCGTGAGCAGTGTGCGCATCGGCATATCTACTTAGTCGAGGGCAACCACGAGTACTTCGTGCTACGGCATCATCGTGAGTGTTTTACTGACAGTTCCGAGGATGCGTTAGTACTGCCGCAATACGGCTTGCATCTGGAGCATGGCGATGATTTTGCGGATGTTGCGTCGCGTGCGCATCGGCGTTTCCGCTGGTGGTGCAAGTCGCGTTTAGCGCATTTTCTGCTCAACTGGCTACCGGGCGCGGCTGCGTTTGTGCGTTATCTCAAGCGTAAGCTGGAGCATTCGGCGAGGATTCGCAAATATCGTTTTGAGCAAGCGCGGCTTTCTGCGGAAGCGACATGCGCATTGCGAACGGATGATGTCCATGCGGTCCTTTACGGTCATTTTCACCGCAAATACCAGGAGAAACGCCGTAATGGCCAGCTTTTTGCAATCCTTCCTGCGTGGAAGCAATGCGGTGAAATCGGCATCTACGATCCCAGTTCGAATGCATTGCAGATAATGCGCTGGCAGGATTTTGCCAGGAAGCATCATGATAATTGATTTTGTTTGTTCCTGCGGAGGCGCGAGTTGTTAGCCTCCGGTGCTGCGGAAGCGTCAATGTAGCTTCCGTTCTTATCAGAAAAGGAGATGAAATAAACCATGGCACTCGAAAATAAACGCCCTGACTTCAAAAAGTTAGCTACTAGACCGCGTGCATTTGATCAAGCTGATTCTGTTGTTCTGGGACAAATTCCGACGATTGCGATTACGCCGGTCTCTGATGGCCGCCGCGGCGCTTACGAGGACAACCAGGAGCGTACTTGGCGCATGGCCGAGAAGGTCTATGACTTGGTGCTGGAGAATGTCCGCCAGCCGGATGGAAGCCCGATTCGTGTCGTCGTCGCACCGGAGATTGTCTATGGTGCGCGTACTGCAGCGCGTGCGCAGGAGTACTACGCGACACAAGGCGTTGGCGCCAATATCTGGGTTGGCCGTTCCTGGTCGTACTCTGATGAATTGATGGGCGCGATGATGGGCATTGGCTCATCGGAGTGGCAGCAGTGCGCATACGGCTTGAATCAAGTAGATCGCCCGGGCGCAGTGTGGCTGAAAGCATTCTGTGCTGCGATGGATGAGAAAGCGCGGCCGATTTTCAGCGTCTACTCACCGGATTTGGAAGACGAGGAAGCGCCGCTTTCACCGTATGTCGCCAACCGCTTGTTGCGTTTTGCGCGTTGCGCGGCCGCAGTGTTGTATATGCGCGGCAAGAACTACCTCTCTGTCGGTGGTGTTGCGATGGGTATCATCGGATCGGATGTACGCCGCAATATCCTGCTGAATTACTTGGGCGTGGGCGCAGTATCCGTCGATCAGACCATCATCAATGGGCGGATTGACACCAACTTCTATGACCACGAGGAGTTTGCTAAAGCGCTCAAGTGGATGAAGTCGTCCTTCCAGTTCAAGAATACATTCGGCAACACTGCGAAGACACGCCGCACTGGCATGACAGATGACCAAGTGCTCGAGAAAGCGCTGAAGATGACATTGATTGTCCGCGACCTCATGCACGGCAATCCGAAGCTGGCGGACAAAGCTTATGGCAAGAAGCACGGCTTTGAAGCGGATGTCGAGTACGCGCAGGGCGTCAATGCAATCTTTGCGGGTACGCAAGGACAGCGTCAGTGGACGGACTACAACCCGAACTACGACGTCTGCGAGTCACTGCTTTGCAGCTCGTTTGACTGGAATGGCTTCCGCACGCCGCTGCCGATTGCGACCGAGAATGACTCCAAGAATGGCATTGGTATGCTGGTTGGCCACTTGCTCTCCGGCGGTAC
>CAVGNO010000083.1:8403-8801 GCA_963630475.1 Blautia faecis
AGCCACTTCCGCACTCCGGGCGGCATTCCGCTGACCGACTACCGCTACAATGTCATCGGCGACATGCTGACGTGCTCGGTGGTGGAAGGCCAGACAATCGAGCTGCCCAAGAAAGTCGCGGATCATATCTCGGTTCGCACAGATCCGACTTGGCCGGAGACCTACTGGAGCCCGCGTGGCATGTCTTCCTTCGACTACATGTCGAAGATTGGCCCGAACCACGATGCATCATCGTTTGGTCTCATCGGCGCGGATATGATCACATTCAACGCAATGTTGCGTATTCCGGTCGATTTCACCAACGTTCCTGCGGAAGACATCTTCCGTCCGACGCTGTGGGATCGTTTTGCTGGCGATGATTACCGCGCTTGTAGCTTCTTGGGTCCTGTCTATCGCTA
>CAVGNO010000084.1:0-8747 GCA_963630475.1 Blautia faecis
TCGTTAGTCGTTAGTTTTCACCGCTTGCAGCACGCGGGCCGAGGAGGAAGCGCTGCGGATCTGCGTTGATGCGTTCGAGCGCTTCGCGCGCTTCGGAAGCAGCACGGCTGCTTTGCTGCAGCATCTCCATCAGCTGGCGGCGTTCGGGGGAATCGGCTGCTGCGCAATCATTCAAGTTCTTCAGCAGTGTCTGCGCTTGAATCAAGTCTTCATGCGCTTGCGTCATCAGCGTATTGAGACTTCCGACAACCGGCTTGAGTTCCCCACGCACATCCTGCACGACACTGTCGAGATTATCCAGGCTTTGCGTCGCGCGCTGCAGTGTTCCGCGCAGTTCTGCTGCGCAATTTGCCGTCTCGGTATTCAGCGAATCGACCAGATTTTTCCCGCCACTAAGCAATTGTGGTAGCATCGCGGATGTCTTTTTCAGATTAGCCGAGATCTCGCGAGTATTTTCGACGACTTGCAGCATGTTTTCGAGCATCTGCTCGCTTTTGCCTGATTCGACAAATTGATTGAACTGCAGTGCGAGCCTGTTGAGATTTGCGAGTGCATTGTCGATATTTTTCTCACCCAGCTGCCGCGCGAGTTTATCCAGTGCTGCCAAGCGTGTCGGGAAGACATTATGACGCAATTCGCGTTCCAGCGCTACGCGTTCATCCGGAGTCGGCTTGCTCGGCGCGAAGACAAAATCGATATAGAGCTGACCGGTAAGCATTGACGCAGTCTGTAGCTGCGCAGTCAAGCCGTCATCGATGATAATCTTCTGGAGACGGCGACGGATATCGTCCTTCAGCGAGTCGTTGAATTCGGGAACGAAGACTTGCCACCAGGGGACTTCGAAGCCGAGGCACTCGGGATCTAGCTCGATTGAGACTTCAATAGGAAAGCTAGACTCGCCATTGACGGAGAACTCATCGTGCAGATCGATTTCGCCGCGCGGGACAAAATCGTCGTCTTCATCGCGTTCGAAGAGGCGCACATTCCGGACTTGGCCGATGCGCACGCCACGGAACATGACGTTGGAACCGGCGTTCAATCCCTTGACGCGACTGTAGAAGTACAGGTTATAATCGATCGTCTGCTTATTGATACCGCGTCCGCCAAACGCGATCAGCATTGAGACTGCGAGAATCAGCGCAGAGAAGACGAAGATTCCGACGGCGGTGACTTGAGCTGGAGTTTTACTCATAACGATTTGTTTTTCCCGTTCCACGGGTTAAGAATTCTACTAAAGTGTCATTGCCTGATTGAAGCATCTGCTGCGGAGTGCCGCGCGCGAGGATGCCCTTGCTTTGCGGATCAAGATAGATAGCATCACTGCCGATAGCAAAGATGCTGTCCAAGTCGTGCGTCACGACGACAACTGTCGTGCCCAAGCTTTCCTGCAATTCGAGGATGAGGTCATCGAGATTGTGCGCGCTGATCGGGTCGAGACCGGCCGACGGCTCGTCAAAGAAAAGCACCTGTGGTTCCAGCGCCAATGCGCGCGCCAGCCCCGCGCGTTTCTGCATGCCGCCGGAAATCTCCGAGGGATAGAAGTTTCCGAATCCCCCAAGACCGACGAGCGAGAGCTTGAATTCACAGAGCTGGCGAATCTCCTTCTCGCTTAACTGCGTGTATTCCCGCAACGGCAATGCGATATTCTCGGCCAGCGTCATTGAACTCCATAAACCACAGCGCTGATAGAGAATGCCGACTTGCTGCATGAGCAAATCGCGCTGCGTTCCATCAACGCCCCACAGTGGCTGGCCGAGCAATTTCACATCACCGGCGGCAGGCTCCTGCAAGCCGATGAGATGGCGTAACAGCGTCGATTTGCCGCAACCAGACGGCCCCATCACGATGAATACCGAGCCGCGCTTCACGGCAAAATTCAGTTCATTCATGATGACGCGGCTACCATACGCCATGGTCAGGCCAGTCACTTCAATCGGATTGATGCATTTTTCGTTTTCCATGACCACATCAAATTGAAAGGACTACCGTGATGACTGTGACCAGCGATGTCGCTATCACAATGCAGATGATACTACTGACGACTGCGGATGTCGTCGCTTTGCCGACGGCCGCTGCGCTACGGCCGCACTGGATGCCATGATAGCATCCGCAGATGGCGTCGAGCATGCCCAGGATCAGTCCGGTGACCAGTCCGACGATCAGGTCGCTGGGGCGCGTCGTCGTCGTGAGCGTGCTGAAATACGAAAGCGGCGAGAGGCCGAGATACCAGATTGCGACGACTGCGCCGCCGAGGATACTGACGAGGTCCGCGAAGATGCACAGCAACGGCGCGAGAATTGTCAGCGCGAGGAAGCGCGGCATCACGAGAAAATCGACGGGCGGCACACCGAGTGTACGCAGTGCATCGACTTCTTCATTCACAGTCATTGTACCCAGCTCTGCGGCGTAAGCTGCACCGGTACGGCCTGCCATCACGATGCCAACCATAACGGGTGCCATCAAGCGCAGCATGCCGATGCCGACGAGACTTGCGACATAGCTTTCGGCTTGGAACCACTTGAGCGGAATTGCGCCGATAAATGCCAGAATCAATCCCATCAGGAAGCTGATCAGCGAGATAATCGCGACTGCGGACGGACCACAATTCACCAGCTCGCGTCGGAGATCGCAAGCGCGCATCCGGCAGGAGAATTTAGCGCACCGCGACAAGCCGTATGTGACTTCGCCGATGAAATTTGCGATTTGCGTAAATTTATCCCACACATCGAGGCCGAAGAATCCGAAGTGGTGGATGAAACGGCGCTTGTTCGTGTAGCTCGCTTTTGCTTGCGTCGGCTTCGCGGCATTGCTCAATTTCAGCAGACGCACTGCGCCAGGCGGGAGCTTGTCGCACACTACTTCGATTCCGGCTTCATGCAGATCGTGAATTATCTGGACGAGTGCAACCAGCAGCGAGCTATCCCATTCTTCAAGCCCGTCATCTGCCAATTCAACCCGGCCATCCTTCGGCTGGCACCGCAATGCCGCATCATCGCAAACCGGTCGCTGGCACGTGAATTTCCAGCTTCCTGCGAAGCCAATGCGCCCGGGCGCGTCAAATGTGATGGTTGCTGACGTCATATTTTCTATAGCTCATCCAAATTTATGTCGTGTTTCTCACAGAATGCCCTGTAGGTCTGCAACAGTCTCCGGATGTCTGAAACGCATTCGCGGCGTCCGCGGAAGAGCGATGCCAGCATCGGCATTTTTTTTTGCATTGACTCGATCAGCAGCTCGATTCGGCTGACTTCCTTCATGCCCTGATCGACCAGCTGAATCGCCATCTTATTTGCAAAGTAGTCACTTGCAAACATAGCGGTCTTGATCAACCCGAGCAAATGGCCGAACAGAAACAGGACTTGCAAGCCCTCCTGCCGTGCATTCTGACTCAAGCCGACGCCGTAGATATTGCACCAATCCAGCACTTGCCGCGAAATTGTCTCCATCATGCGCCGATAGAGCGCAGCTAATTTATCCATCCAGGCGCTATTCTCATCCGTCATTATGCGACTGTCTTCTTTCGCCTGCTCATCAGGCGACAATCCCGGATCCTGCTCCTCCTCAAACATTTCCCCAAGCCTCTCCGGATAGCCGATTCCTTCGGACCTGAATGGCGGCGCAAGATAGCTGAAGCCGATGAAGCAATTGACCGCATCCAAGTAGTCGATGAAGCGCTGGGGGAACTCCTTCTTCACTTCCTCATAGAGCACTTCGCCGCACCCCGGCAACATGCCATAGCGAGACATTACATCGGTATAACGCCGGATAAAACGGTCGTTGAGCTCAAGAATCTCCGCGCAGTCGCTCTCATTATGTAGATTGTAGCCGAATATATCCATCGCGTAGCTAACGCCATCCTCTTACATTGCATCGATAATGCACTTGCCGAAGCCAGAACAGGAGACCAGCGTCGCGCCCTCCATCTGACGTGCAAAATCGTAAGTCACAGTCTTGTTCAAAATCGCTTGTTCGAGCCCCTTGACAATCAGCTCTGCGGCTTCACGCCAGCCGAGATGGCGGAGCATCAGCTCTGCGGAGAGGATCAAGCTACCCGGATTGACTTTGTCGAGATTCGCATATTTCGGCGCAGTGCCATGCGTTGCTTCGAAGACTGCCGCACCAGTGCGATAGTTGATATTTGCGCCAGGCGCAATCCCAATTCCGCCGACCTCCGCCGCAAGCGCATCCGAGATGTAGTCGCCATTCAGATTCAATGTCGCGACAACGCTGTATTCCGCCGGGCGCGTCTGAATCTGCTGCAAGAATGCATCCGCAATCACATCTTTGATGACAATTTCCTTGCCAGTGCGCGGATTCTTCATCGCACACCACGGCCCTTTGTCGATCAGCTCTGCGCCGTATTTCTCTTTTGCGAGCGCATAGCCCCAGTCACGGAAGCCGCCCTCGGTGAATTTCATGATATTGCCCTTATGGACGAGCGTGACAGACGTGCGGTCTTCGGCAATTGCGTAATCGATCGCCGCTTCAATCAGCCGCTTGCTGCCATCCTCGGAGACTGGCTTGACACCGATGCTGCAATTCTGCGGGAAACGGATCTTTGCGTAGCGCTCCGGGAATTCCTGCTTCAGGAACTCAATCACTTTCGCCGCTTCGTCAGTGCCCGCTTTGAATTCGATGCCCGCGTAGATATCCTCGGTGTTTTCGCGGAAAATCACCATATCGACCAACTCGGGATGCTTCGCCGGTGAAGGCACGCCGGCAAAATGGCGCACCGGCCGCAAGCAGACATAGAGGTCGAGCGCTTGGCGGATTGCGACATTCAAGCTGCGGATGCCACCGCCGACCGGAGTCGTCAGCGGCCCTTTGATGCCGACCAAATACTTCGTGAAGCCATCCAGCGTCGCCTGCGGCAACCACTCGCCAGTGGAATTGAATGCCTTCTCGCCCGCCAGCAATTCAAGCCATTCAATTGACCGCTTGCCATTGTAAGCTTTCGCGACTGCCGCATCAACGACCGCTTGTGTCGCGCGCCAGATGTCCGGTCCAGTGCCATCGCCCTCAATGAAGGGAATAACCGGATGATCGCCGCTCACTAGGCCATTCGGCCCCATCTTGATAATGTCTGACATGGAAAATCTCCTTGATAAACGCTGGAAGTTGGTAACAGCCCTAAATATAATTCCCAGCTGTATGGCTGGCGGCTGTCCCCAGCCTAATAATAATACACAAAGAAATGGCACAGGTTACACGTATAACGCAAAAAAATACGGATGCCGCGCGTCTATAGCGCTAGCCACTTGTTCTGTGCCCGGGGCGCAAGCTCCGGGGTATTTTTTTCCCCCTTCATCCGCCCACACCGGCGCCGAGGGAGACAAGATGGCGTACTACGCCGGCAATGCCCTTTTTCCCATCCTCATCATCGCCGAGCGCTTTGACGGCTTTGCTGTACGCATCCGTGCATTGCTGTAAGCGGTTGCCGACATCATCCAATGCGGTGCGGAATTTCTTCACTTCGTCAAGCAGCTTCCTAGCGTCATTGAGGATTTCGCCGGCTTGGTCATTGAGCGCGACGCGCTGCCAGACGATTTCGACCATCTTCATCGCAATAATCAGATTCGCGGGCCCGGTGATCACCACGCCTTTGCGATATGCATCGCTCCACAGATCCGGCGCGGCATCCAGTGCCGCCTCCAATGCTGCGTCATTTGGCACGAACATCATGACGCATTCGATGACATCCTTCGAATTAGCTTGCCGCCAATTGCCCGCATAGTCCTTCGCAGACAGCTCCTTGATATGCCGGCGGAGATTTTCGACATGCGCGCGGAGTGCTTTTCTGCGTGTCGCATCGTCATTTTCCGGATTGCATGCTTCCAGATATTCAGTGAAGCTGGCTTTGCTGTCGATAATCAGCATCACATTGCGCTCGGGCAGTTGCACGATCGCATCCGGAATCAAACGCGCATCGCCGGCAAAACGGCCTTTGTCATCAGTAATTGCATGTTGCAGGAAGTACTCCTCGCCCTCCTTCAAGCCGGATTTTGCCAGGAGCTGCCCGAGGCGTCTTTCGCCGAAGAGCCCCTGGGACTTGCCGCCCACCGAGAGTGCGGAGGCCAGCCGCTCGGCTTCGCTACCGATACGGCGGCTGCTGTCATTCAGCGTCAGGATTTCGCCACGCAATTGCCGTCCGGATTCAATGCTGGCTTCGCGGAGCTGTCCGACTTGACGCGAAAATGCGTCGAGGCGTTCGCGAAATGGCGTCAGCAACGCATTGATCTGCGTGCCATTTGCGTTGTTCAATTCAGCGCTGCGCTCCTTCAAGACGGTCTCGGTCAGTTCGCGAAAATGCACTTCGACATTCTGGAAGCGCGTGACGATATTATCCTGAAAGAGCCGCAGTTTCGCTTCTGCGTCATTCCGCGACAATTCCAGCAACCGGTCGGTCTGGCGCTCGATCTGTCCGATCTGGCGTTCCATTTCAGCACGCGGCACTTTGCCATGGCATCCGACTAGCCAGCCAAGCCAGCAGCCGACGAGAAATACCACCAACGGCACTATAATTGTTGAAACTATTAAGATGATACTCATAATTTTCGGGCGTTGCATCATTATATTACAGCGTACGCTGATTTTTATGTTTCCACGTGTGTTTTTTTCAAAACAAAAGTAATAGGAGAATTCAGCTAAATGAAAAGACTTCTCGCCCTCTTCGGGGCAATTGTCCTCGCATTCAGTGCGGCGTCATGCTGTATGACGCAATGCAAGCCTGATGCACCGCTGGCAGCGGAATTTGAGTTGCACAGAAATTATGGCGACCACATGGTCCTGCAACGCGAAGTGCCAATTCGCATTTCAGGTACTGCAACTGCCGGCCAAGCCGTCAAAGTGACGCTGGGCGATGACACGCGCTATGCAGTCGCCGACGCCACTGGCGAATGGCGCGTTGCAATGCCGGCGCGCAAAGCAACCAAAGACGGCGAGAGCTTGACGCTGACCGTGAGCGGCGCAAACGGCAAAGTCATCACTTGCTCCGATGTGCTCATCGGCGAAGTCTGGATGTGCTGCGGGCAGTCCAATATGGAAATGCCGATGTGGACAAATGCGCCGCACTGGCGTGACAACGGCGGCGACAAAGTCATCGCGGAAGCCGACAAGTACGCGAACAAGATTCGCCTCTTCAATGCCGCTGCGACCAAATATGTCTCGCCCTCTGTGATTCAGAGCGAGCCGCGCGGCAAATGGCTTGTCGCAAAAGCAGATGACATCGCGCGTTTTTCTGCAGTCGGATACTACTTCGGCCGTGAGCTCAACCAGAAGCTGGATGTGCCGGTTGGCTTGGTCTCCACTTGCTGGAGCGGCACACGCATCGAGCCATGGATCAGTGCAGAGGCCTATCGCAATGCATTCGCTGCGACTAACGACCCGCTCTTCGGCGGAAATGTCAGCATAATCGACAATATCCTGAATGGCGTCTACGACAAAGAAGTCAAGAAAGCCAAAGAATCCAAGAGCGACTTCGCAAAGCGCGAGCTCGCATGGCATGAGAAAATCATGAGCTTCAATGCGGAAGCAATCAAAGCCGCTGCAGATTGGAAGAATCCCGATTTTGACGACAGCGCATGGGATACGCGCAAAGTCTCCCAGCTTTCCGTCGATGAGGTTTGCCGCGCATGGGTCCGCTACACCGTCGAGATTCCGCAGAACATGGCCGGCAAAGAGCTGAAGCTCTATCTTGGCGCAATTGACGATGCGGACATCACTTACTTCAACGGCGTCAAAGTCGGCCAGACCGACATCAGAGATGCCAATTACTGGGTGAAGGAGCGTGTTTATACTGTTCCTGCAGATTTAGCGAAAGCCGGCAAAGCGGTCATCGCAGTCCAGTTTATCAACTACGCAGGTCCTGGCGTAATCAATCCGGGCACCAACGGCTTGGCTCTCTCCGACGGCACGACCAAAATCGCACTGAATGGCGCTTGGCGCTTCAAGCTGGAAACCAAAATTGATCTGCGCGTTGTCGGAAACCGCCCGCAAGCCCCCAATTCACAGGGCGTCCTGGCTTCTGCACAGACCCCGACGACTCTCTTCAATTCGCTGATCAATCCCTGGACTCGCTACAATACCCGCGGTATGATCTGGTATCAGGGCTGCAGCAACGCCGGACAGCCTGACGAATACGCAAAGCTCTTCGGATTGCTCCGCGAAGACTGGATGAAGCACTGGGATAACCCGAAGATGGTCTTCATCACCACACAGCTGTCCGGCTTCGAGCCCGGCAAAAGCTGGCCGCGCTTCCGCGAGATGCAATTCGATGTCGCACAGAAATACGACAATGTCGGCATCGCAATCAGCATCGATAAAGGCAATGCACGGGACATCCACCCGCACGAAAAACTGCCGGTCGCACAGCGTCTGTGCGCAGAAGCGATGCGCCTCTGCTTCGGCTACAAGGGCATCACTAGCGGACCGGTCTACAAGTCCTGCAAAGTCGTAGACAACAAGATCGTCCTCAACTTCGACTTCGTCGGCCAGGGCATCGTCACGACTAATGGCAAGCAGCCCGCGGGCTTTGAAATCGCTGGCGAAAATGAAGCGTATTTCCCCGCAGAAGCCGTCATCACCGGCAAAGGCGAAATCACGTTGAGCTCTCCGGAAGTCAGCAAGCCGGTCATCGCACGCTACGCTTGGTGCGCATACAATGGCGACCTCAATACCGAGAATAAGGACGGCTTCCCGATGGTGCCGTTCAGAACCAACAAACCTGTAAAGAAATAACATAATATCGC
>CAVGNO010000085.1:0-1874 GCA_963630475.1 Blautia faecis
CAATTGTTAAGTCTGCTCCGCTGCGTTGTTGTTTGTATTTGCAGTGATAGCATGATGGTCGCAACGAGAGATTCTTCAAGAAGAGTCTAAAATAAGTGTCTTGTGTAAATGGTTGCAATAATGTGACGGGAGTATTGTCCTTATTTCCTGTGAATAATAAACAATAATTTTTCCAGCCGTGGGTTTTGTTTCGGAAATTTATTTCAGAAAACGTATCAATATCCATCATCTTCTTCTTTGCCTTAAGGTGGATATTCCAAAGCCATGGTGAAGGTACGCCATGGCATATTATTTCAATGGTTATCAGTGAATCGGGCTTCTCATTCAGAAATTGATACAATGCGGCGATTTGGCATGCAACGCCGAAAAACAGCACTTTGCCTCCGGATTTTAGTATTTTTTTTACACGTTTATAGATGTCTGCTGTATCAGCTTGGATGTATTTACTACCCATAAATTGATGCAGTGCATCATGCGTTTCTGCCAAATCAAATAATGCAGCAGAGTAATCCTGATTCCACCGTACTCCAGCGACACTATATCCATTTTTTACCGCATATTGCGCAAAAAGGCTGAATAATCCGCCAGAAGAACTATTTTTTATAATGTCATTGTCGTTAATGCGAGCTACATAGCTGGTTGGCTTTGAACGCTTGCTTGGAAACGAGTCTGGAACTGGCCACTCTTGTCGCCTAGATGGACAAGCAGCAAGACATGCGCTACAGTGGATGCATTTGCTTTGGTCGATGCGCGGATAGACAAAGCCCTCGGAGTCGGGACTCATCGTGATGCATCCCAGCTGGCATGCTTGGCGGCATGCACCACATCCACAACACGACTCCTTGTTAGGCAATAAATTCATCTTTTGCAGCGCAGGCTAATTTAGTACGCGTGCATTTCCTCGCGCGCGTTTTCGCGCAGGGGAAATGCTTGTGCTACCCGATCTTCTCCTGATAGCCGCTGGGTTCCAGTGAGAAGGACCCACGGCCGCCGGAGAGACGCGGCAACGCTTTGCCGAAGCCGAACATTTCCGCAAGCGGCACTTGGCAGATGATCTTGCGCATCGTGCCAATCTGCACCATGTCGCTGATAATTGCGCGGCGCGGCTGCAGATACATCGAAATTTCGCCGACCGTATCCTCGGGCGCTAGAATCTCCAACTTCATCAGCGGCTCGAGTACAACCGAACCACTCTTCTGCAACGCTTCACCGACCGCTTCATTGACTGCGCCGGCGACTGCGCCAGGCGTCGTGATGTCAGCTTCAAATTTGAGCTCGCGCAATTTCGCTTCGACATAGATTAGCGGATAGCCCTGCAGACCACCCGTGCGCAAGCCATCGGAGAGCGCTTGGGTTGCCGCAGTACGCAATGCATTGGGAATTACGCCCTTCGTCGCATCCTCAATCTGGAATGCGTCACCATCACGGCCAAGCGGCGCGAAATCAACGGTCACTTCGGCATAGAAGCGGTTGTCGCCAATCATCTTGTCGAAGACCGAATGGATTGTGCAAGGCTTGACCAGCGTTTCGCGATATGCGACGCGCGGTTCGCCAGTACGGATTTCGCATCCGAAGTCAGTCGAGACGCGCTTGAGCGTGACTTCCAAGTGCAGCTCGCCCATTCCGGAGAGAACGCGCTGACCCGTCTCCTCCGCAGTAGAACGCCGCAAAGTCTGATCTTCGCGGCAGAGTAAATCAAGCGCGTTATCAAGCTTATCCTTGTCTTTGCTCAATTTGGGCTCGACAACCATCGAGATGACCGGTTCGGGGAAGACAATTCCACCAAAGGAGATGACGCGCTGCGGCGCGCAGAGCGTATCGCCGATGCTGCAATCCTTAAGCCCCGCCATGCCGACAATGTCGCCCGGGCCCGC
>CAVGNO010000085.1:1884-2536 GCA_963630475.1 Blautia faecis
AGTGATCTGTTCGGTCGATTTCGCGTAGATCTTGTAAAGCTGCTTGACGCGGACTTTGTCGCCAGTGCGCCCATTGATGAGCTGGTCATTGAAATGCAATGTGCCGGAGTAGATGCGCACAAAGAAGAGGTCCGCAGTATTTGATGCGTTGATTTTGAAGATGAAACCGGCGAATGGCTCCTTCGCATCCGCAGTGACCGCGACTTCCTTGCCAGTACGGCGATCCGTCGCGGGATACTCCTTGATATCGACAGGCGAGGGCAGATAATCGCAGACTGCATCCGCCAACGGCTGAATCCCCATTTCGCGTTTTGCACTGCCCAAGAAGATCGGCACAAGCTTGCGCTCCAATGTCAGACGACGGATTTCACTACGCAGTAAATCCAGCGGAATCTCCTTGCCCTCCAGATAGAGTTCGGCAATTTCGTCCGAGTGATCCGCGACTTTCTCAACTAGCTTGACACGCGCTTCTTCGCACGCATCGCGCATTGCTTCGGGAATCGCTTCGCGCGTGAGTTCCTCATTGCGCTCGCCCTGGAAGTGCAAGTACTCCATCGTGAGCAAATCGACCATGCCCTTGAATTCGCTCTCGACGCCATCCGGATACATCATCGGCAATGCGCAATTCTCAAATTTAGCGTCGATTTCATTG
>CAVGNO010000085.1:2546-3718 GCA_963630475.1 Blautia faecis
CTCATAAGATGCGCCGATACGGTCCATCTTGTTGATGAATGCGATTTTCGGTACACCGTAGTTGTCCGCTTGATGCCAGACTTTTTCGGATTGCGCTTCGACGCCTTCGACTGCGCTGAAAATCACGACTGCGCCATCAATTGCGCGCAAAGAACGCTCCACTTCCGCAGTAAAGTCGATATGGCCGGGAGTGTCTATCAAGTGAAATTCACAATCACGCCACGGAATCGAAGCAGTTGCGGCCATGATCGTGATGCCGCGCGCACGCTCGTCCGGCAAAAAGTCCATGACAGTCGTGCCGTCATCAATATTGCCATAACGGTGAGTCAAGCCGGAGAAGAAGAGCAACCCTTCGGTCGTACTCGTCTTCCCCGCATCAATATGTGCGATAATACCTAGATTTCGTATGTGTGATAGGTCGGAACTCATTTATTCTGAAAAAAGTCGTTGTGAAAATTCGCAAATTCGGGCAGACCCGATAATATACCTCATTCAGTGACCTTTCTTACCAGATCATGCGCGTATTGAATCGCAAGACGGTAGCCGTCGAAGCCATAGCCTGCGAATGTTTTCTCACACGCCATCCCCGCATACGAAATATGCCGGAAGGACTCACGCGCATTGATATTGCTCAAATGCACTTCAATCGCCGGAATCGGCTTGATCGCTTTGAGCGCATCAAGAATCGCGACACTCGTATGCGTGTATGCCGCAGGATTGATGACGATTGCATCAAAGCAGTTGTACGCTTCCTGAATCCAGTCGACAATCTGCCCTTCGTGGTTGCTCTGGCGGACGACTGCTTCTGCGCCAATCGCTTGCGCGGCTTTGACGATATACTCTTCCAGCGCAGCGTAGTTCTGGCTGCCGTAGATGGCCGGCTCACGCAGGCCGAGCAGGTTCAGGTTCGGCCCGTTGATGACGAGAAGCTTCATGCCAGCACCTCCAGAATCTGCTGCACCGTCTCCTCCAGCGTACCGTTGTTGTCAATGACCGCGTCGGCAAAGCGGGCATACAGCGGCTCACGCTGTGCGTAGAGCGCGGTGAGATCGCTGCGCTGGGAGATGGGGCGGCCGTCCTTCGGCAGGAGCGCGAGGTCGCGCTGGAGCCAGAAGATCGTGCCGTTCTGGTGCAGGAGCGGGTAGTTTTCCTCCCGGCAGACGCTGCCGCCG
>CAVGNO010000085.1:3728-8742 GCA_963630475.1 Blautia faecis
CGTATACCCAGCATATTGAGATTCGGACCATTAATTACAAGAATTTTCATTGAAACAAGAGATGAGTTGATTTACTGCTGCGTGAGTCGTATTGCCAGTGTTGTCGATGACAAAATCCGCGCTTTGGCGATAGATTGGCGCGCGTTGTTCATAAAGCCGCGTCACGGCTTCGCGATTTGCGGAGAGCGGCCGACCATTGCCAGTTGCAAGCGCGTTCAGCGGCCGTTCAATTAGGAAGACATAGCCGTTATTGGCAAGATTGATGCGGTTTTCTTCGCGCAGTACAGCGCCGCCGCCTGTCGCAATCACTAATCCGGATTGCTTGGCAAATTCCGCCAGCACTTCGCTCTCCTTCTGCCGGAACGCGTCCTCGCCATGCTCATGGAAGTACTGCTCGATTGTACACCCAATGCGCTCGGTGATGACGTCGTCCAAATCGACACAGCGCCGTCCGAGACGCTGTGCGACTTCGCGTGCAATCGTGCTTTTGCCGCTGCCCGGCATGCCAATCAGCACAATATTGGCAGTCTGGCGGCGAATCAAGCCAGTGACTTGCGGAATCAGCGCTTCCGGCTGCTCACTGCCAAGGAAGATGTCCATGCAGTATTTCGCTTGCGCGACTAGCATCTTCAAGCCGTCCCCGCACGCAAGCCCACGCTGCGCAGCTTGCAGTTTTAGCCGCGTCCGCATCGGATTGTAGACGACATCGAGGACACCGCGCAAATGCGGGAAATCCGCAAGCGATACCGGCGATGCCGCAGTATCGGGATACATCCCGACCGGCGTCGCGTTGATGATGATGTCCGCATCGCTATGCAATGCCGCGACATTGCTGTAATTGACGTCGCCCGTGCGGGAGACGATGACGATCTGGCGCGCACCGCTGTCTTCCGCGACACAGCGCGTCGTAAGCGATGTCGCGCCTGAACCCAGAATGAGCACTTTCGCGCCGGCGAAATCGACTCCCGCTTGCCGCGCCATGTATGCGAAACCGGCGTAGTCGGTATTGTCCGCCAGAAGCGTGCCGTCCGCACGCCGCAAGAGCGTGTTCGCGCAACCGATGCGCTTTGCGCCGGGCGCGACTTCATCCGCCAGTTCAAGCGCAAGCTTTTTATAAGGAATCGTGATTGTGATGCCCTTATACGGCGCATGGAGGATGAAGTCACGTGCTTCGTCGGCTTCCAGCTCAATTAAGCTGAAGTCGTATTTGCCGAATGCTTGGTGAATCAGCTTTGAGTAGCTGTGCCCAAGCTTGCGTCCGATTGTTGCGTAAGGTGTCATTATGCGCGTTGCTGTTCGCTGTACCATCCGAGGAATGTGAAGAAGTCCAGATCGCGCTGCAGCTCATCGAGCAGCCGCAATAACGCCGGCGAGCATTCCGGTGCAGAGAGATCGAAGTAGAAGCGGAATTCGAAGTCGCTGCCCGGAGCAGGGCGGCTCTCCAGTTTCAGCAGATTCAATCCCAATGCCGCGAATTTTGCCAACAAGCTGTAGAGCGCGCCGGGACGATGCGGCAAGGAGACAATCAAGCTGATGCGATTTGCGCCCGGCAGAATCTTCATGTCGCGCGTGATGCAAATGAAGCGCGTGTAGTTGTTTGCGCTGTCTTGAATGCCCTCCGCAAGGATGTTCATGCCGTATAATCCCGCGCATTCGCGGCTCGCAATCGCCGCCAAGTCCTTCCGACCAGACGACGCGACCATCTGCGCTGCAACCGCAGTATTGGCTACCGGCGTCACTTTGATGCCGGGATGCGCATTGAGAAATAGCTCGCACTGCCCCAGCGCTTGCTGATGCGAGACGACTTCAGTGATGCCGTCCAGTTTTGCGCCCGGCAATGCCAATAGCGCGTGCGTCACATGCACTTTGATGCTCTTTGCGACGTAGAAGCGGTGCTGTAACATCAAGTCGTACACTTGATTCACTGTGCCGTAAGTGCTGTTTTCAACCGGCAGGATGCCGTAATCACACAAGCCCTTCTCGACCGCTTGCGCGACAGCGCGGAAATTCTTTACCCACGTGATATCGGGCATCGGGAAGCACTGCTCAGCCGCAATGCCGCTGAATGCGCCCTCCGCACCTTGGCACGCAACGGTCGCAAGATGCGGGAAGCTCTGCCCCGCCGCGCTGTCCCACGCGCTCTCAATCTTCTCCGAAATTTGCCCCGGACGCGGGCAATACTGATATTGATGCGCACGGCTCACATCGAAGAGCGTGCCATATATCATCCGGATATAGTCGGCGTATTGCGCGCCCGCTTCCTTCGCTAAACGCATCACAATGTCGTGCTCGCGCTTCGGATTGACCACCGGGAGATTCTGCGATTGCTTCTCCGCCGCTATGTGCTCCGCTATCTTGAGCCGCGACACAATTAGTTTCACCATCTCGTCATCGATGGCATCGATTTGTTCTCTGCAATTTTGTATGTCCATTGGAGTAATTTCCACTTGTTTATTCCATTAACCTGAATCCGTGGAGTTGATTCTTTTGCGTGATAACTTCGTCATTTCTCAGTCACGTACTCCCGGTACGCTCCTTCGAAATTCCTCGTTCTGACGCAAAATTCTCTAACTCCACGAATCCAGGATTAAGTCAAGGATACCAAGCGCCATTGCGGCCTCGGCAACTGGCACAGCACGTGGGACAATGCATGGATCATGACGCCCCTTGACTGTTAATTCGACATTGCATTGTCTGGATAAGCTCACGGAGTGCTGAACCATCGCAATCGATGGCGTCGGCTTCACCGTCAGCTTCGCAATGAGCGGCATGCCAGTTGTAATGCCACCCAAAATTCCGCCATGGTTGTTGCTGTATGTACGGACATTGCCGTCTTCAATATAGAACTGGTCGTTGTTTTCCGATCCCCGGATATGCGCTGCATTGACGCCGCAACCGAATTCAACCGCGCGTATCGCCGGAATGCCAAAGAAAATGGATGACAGCCGGTTTTCGACGCCATCAAACATCGGATCGCCCAATCCACCCGGCACGCCGATTGACGCCACTTCGATCTGCCCGCCGAGCGAATCGCCTATCGCTTTTGCGTCATTGATCATCGCGAGCATCTGCGCGCCCGCATTGCCGTCAATGACCGGAAATGGCCGCTCTCCCGCAAGCAACAGTTGCTCGCTTGTCAGATGGACAGTCTCAAAAGGCGTGTCCTGGATGCAGTTGATGCAGGAGATATGTGCGCCGATTGTGATGCCGCGCCGTGCAAGAATCTGCCTTGCGATGCCGCCCGCGATGCAAAGCGGTGCTGTGAGGCGGCCAGAAAAATGCCCGCCGCCGCGCACATCCTGGAAGCCATTGTAGCGCAATTGCGCCGCAAAGTCGGCATGACCCGGCCGCGGTTTATCGCGCAGCTCGTCATAATCACCCGAATGCATATCGCGGTTGCGGATGATTGCTGTCAATGGCGCACCGGTCGTGCGGTTATTCAATACGCCGGAGAGGATTTCCGGGCAGTCATCCTCGCGCCGCGCAGTCGTGTGCATTCCCTGTCCCGGCGCACGGCGGCTCATGAATTTCTGCAATTCCTCAAAATCAATCTCTTCGCCCGCCGGCAAGCCGTCAAGTACGCACCCGATTGCACTGCCATGTGATTCTCCAAAGATGGAGAATTTGATTCTGTTTCCCCAAAATGAACTCATTGTATCTTTCCTCCCAATGCAGTGTAGTCATCCCACAGCGACGGATAGGATTTCCGACACGCTTCCGCGCCCTCGATGCTCACCGGCTGCTTGCAGATGTGCGCGCCGACAATTGCCGCCATCACCAACCGGTGGTCATTTTGCGCGCGAACATTCCCGCCATGCAATGCGCATGGCTTGACAATCATGCCGTCCTGTTCCTCCACATACGCGCCGCCTAAATCACCAATCAAATCCGCGCTCGTCGCCAGCCGATCAGTCTCCTTCAGTCGCAGCCGATAGCCGTTAGTAAATCGCGTCGGCTCCTGACATGCCGTCGAGAGCAACGCGAGTACCGGCATCAAATCCGGCGTATTCCGGATATTGATTTCAATGCCATTCAACGGCTTCATCTCCGGATTGCAAACCGTCACACTGTCGCCCTCAATCGTAACTTGCGCACCGTATGATTTCAGTAAATCGATAATTTTCCGGTCGCCTTGATGACTGTTGCAGTCCAGCCCGCGCAGTGTAATCGGTTGCGGATTGACTGCGCCCAGCGCCATCCAAAGCGCGCTGTTGGACCAGTCGCCAAGCACATGGAATTCACTCGGCGACCGATAATGCTGATTGCCCGGAACACGCCAGCCATCCTCAAGCGCTTCAACCGTGATGCCGAATTTCTTCAGCACGTCGATCGTAATGCCGATATAATCCGCCGATTCAAGCGGCGTCGTGATCTTGATTTCACTCTCGCCATCCAATAACGGCAATGCAAAAAGCAATCCCGAGATATACTGAGAGCTGATATTGCCCGGCAAGCTGTAGACGCCTGCATGGAGATGTCCACTGATCGTCAGCGGCAGATAATGCGCATTGCATGTAATGCCGTTCTTTACCATCGTATCAACCAATGGCCCCATCGGGCGCTGCGGAAGACGGCCATGCCCAGCAAATGTGACACAGCCATTGTCTGGCAACAAAGCGCCGACTAGCGGGAAGATCAGACGCAATGTCGTGCCGCTCTCATTGCAGTCCGCGACAACACACCGCATGCTCGTATTGAGATTCGGCACAACCGTGACTGTATCGCCAGTGTGATAGAACTCCGTCGCAAAAATGCTGCGTAGCACACCCATTGTCGCAGTGATGTCGTCCGATAATTCGCCCGGCAGATTGTGAATCACCGTCGGTTTGTCCGCCATTGACGCCGCTATCAGCGCGCGATGCGCTTCCGATTTTGATGGCGGTGCATTGATGCTACCCGACAAGACAACAGGATTTATCGTAACTGTACTCATGCTCTAGTTACTCCAAAAAGCTGCTAATTCTTCGATTGAAATAGTATGAAGGACGCATTCGCCCGCATGCTTCGGCACGAC
>CAVGNO010000086.1:0-767 GCA_963630475.1 Blautia faecis
GGGCAAACCCGGTATCAGTCCCGGTGCAAACATTCCGTGCCGCCTCAGGGCAAGTCTATCACGATGGCCCGTCAGAAAAAAGTTTTGCCCATAAAAAGTTGTAGGAGAGTTTTTTTGCGGTAAAATTTCCGTGATAGGGTACGGGGTCTTTTGAACTCAAACAGTAGCGTACCCTATCAGGTTAGACCACTTTTACCGGAAAAAATCTCGACCGAGTTTCAAAAAGGGTACTCGGTCTGAACGCATACCGTGATAGGGTATGCCAGACTCAAACCAGACGGCAAGCCTATCACGGGTTCGATGTACGCCTCGACCGAGTTTTCAAAGAGGGTACTGGCTTGATAGGGTACAAAATGGTATTCACCCTCAAATTCGTAGTCTCTCACGATTTTTCCGGGCTTCCAGAATCGTCAGAATTCAGACAGAAAACAGATGAAAAACAGGGCAAAACGGTCTGGAAACAGGATTCTTGTGTGCTTCCTGCACACGGTCAAAAATTGTGTAAAAGCCTTTACACCAACGGATTTTAGCGATTCTGGAAGATAGTCTCTCAAGGTTTGAGATTCGGATGGATGCAAAAAAAATGGCGGAGAGGGGGGGATTCGAACCCCCGGTAGGGTTACCCCTACGACAGTTTAGCAAACTGTTACTTTCGGCCACTCAGCCACCTCTCCGCTTGAAAAATAAAATGTATCGCTATGCATTTATTCTGCGTAGCGAGGCATACTGTAACACAAATTTCAGATTCTTCACGTAGTGGAGGCAAA
>CAVGNO010000086.1:777-3863 GCA_963630475.1 Blautia faecis
ATAGATTGGTGGTAGGTCGTGGATTCGAACCACGGAAAGCATAGCTAGCAGATTTACAGTCTGCCCCCGTTGGCCACTTGGGTAACCTACCATCAAAAAGGATGATATTTTGGAAACGCGACATAAGATAAGCGCATTTCACAAGATTGCAAATGCAAAGTCGAAAAAATGCTGTAAAATGTAAAAATGAGAATAAATTGTGTCTGCAGGCGCTCGCATGCAGAGATGGAAGAGTTCAGTTGATCCGGATGCGGTAGCCAGGAAAACGCAGACTCCCAAATGCTTTCACTTCAGGAAAAAATCTATCTTGCCATCGACCTCAAGTCGTTTTACGCATCGGTTGAATGCGTAGAACGGCGACTCGATCCGCTCAATACGAACCTAGTCGTCGCGGATGCAAGCCGTACTGAAAAGACGATCTGCCTAGCCGTCACACCATCGCTGAAATCATACGGCATCCCGGGGCGCGCACGGCTCTTTGAAGTAATTCAGCAAGTACGGCAGATCAATGCGCACCGGCGGCAGCACGCGCAATATCATCGATTTGCCGGCAAATCCGTCAATGCGCACGATCTCAATGCCAATCCCGCGCTTGAATTGGATTTTATCATCGCGAAACCGCGCATGGCGCGCTATATCGAAATCAGCTCGCAAATCTACTCAATCTATCTGAAGTATATCGCGCCGGAACACATCCATGTCTATTCAATCGACGAAGTATTCATCGACGCAACTGCGTATTTGCGGCTCTATCGCATGACGCCACGCGAATTGGCAATGCGCATGATACGCGAAGTCTACCAAGCGACCGGCATCACTGCCACTGCCGGCATCGGGACGAACCTCTATCTGTGCAAAATCGCGATGGACATTGTCGCAAAACATATTCCTGCTGACAAAGATGGCGTACGCATCGCCGAGCTAGACGAATACAGCTACCGGAAGCAGCTGTGGGGACACCGCCCCATTACTGACTTCTGGCGCGTCGGACACGGCATCGCACGCCGCCTCGAAACACTTGGCATGCATACGATGGGTGACATCGCACGCATGTCTGTGCAAAATGACGAATTGCTCTACCGTGCATTTGGCGTCAATGCCGAATTGCTCATCGACCACGCATGGGGCTATGAGCCGGTCACGATTGCAGACATCAAAGCATACCGCCCTGCGCAAAACAGCATCAGCTCCGGACAAGTCCTCCACGAGCCATACGACTACGCTAAAACGCGTGTCGTCGTCCGCGAAATGATTGATCAGCTCGCACTAGATCTGGTTGAAAAACAAGCCGTGACCAATCAGTTGCAGCTCACGGTCGGCTACGACACGAGCAACTTGAGCGATGCGACACGGCGCGCTAAATATACTGGCGAAATCCATATTGACCACTATGGGCGTGCAGTTCCACGCGAAGCGCACGGCACGTGCAATCTTCCTCAATACACATCATCGGGACGGCTCATCGCCGAAGCAATGATGCAGCTTTTCGCGCAAATTATCGATCCGCAGTTGCTCACGCGCCGCATCACAGTTGTCGCCAGCCATGTCATCAGCGAACACAGCATTCCCGCAAAGAAGAGTGCGCCACAGCAGCTGGATCTCTTCACCGACTACGAAACACTGGACAAAAAAAATGCTGCAGAAGAAGCTGAACTCTCCCGCGAAAAACGCCTCCAACAAGCAATCATCAGCATCAAACGGCATATTGGGAAAAATGCGCTGCTCAAGGGGACGAATCTCGAGGACGGCGCAACTGGCAAAGACCGCAATGACCAAATCGGAGGGCACCAGGCATGAATGAGCAATACGACGATATCATCAACCTCCCGCATCACGTTTCCAAGCGGCATACACCAATGTCAATGCATGAGCGCGCAGCCCAATTCGCGCCATTTGCCGCACTGACCGGCTATGATGACTCGATCGCGGAAAGCGCAACTGCATCCGCACATGCAAACGACGACCATTTTGAGCCGTATTACGAAGATACTTGCATCATCGAGCAAATTAAACGGGAACCAAGACAGTAAATTAGCCAGGATTTATTATATTAAGCAAAAAGTTAATCACACATGCAACTAACTTTTCAGTAAAAAAATGTATATCCAACGCAATTCATACCTCCAGCAGCTCATTGAACGCCGTGAAAACGGAATGGTCAAAGTGATTTGCGGGCTTCGGCGTTGCGGGAAGAGCTTCCTGTTATTCCAAATCTATTGTGACTATCTGCGTAACGAAGGAGTCGAAGACAAGCGCATCATCAAAATAGCGTTAGATGATGACAAATTCACCAATCTTCAAAATCCGGATAATCTGTCTGCATTTGTGCGTTCTCAAATTTTGGACAACAAGCAGATGCACTATGTATTCATTGACGAAATCCAATACGCAATCTCCAAAGAAGAAATGAAGAATCGGGATATTCCTGTCCGGCTTTATAGTGTATTGAACGGGCTACTGCGATTGGGAAACGTCGATATCTATGTAACGGGAAGCAATTCGAAGATGCTTTCGACAGATATCATGACGGAATTTCGTGGGCGCGGCGACAAAGTAGAGCTCCACCCGCTTTCATTTCTGGAAGTCTATACACATCTTGGCGGCGACCGCAGCCTAGTCTATGAGGACTATATCAAATTCGGCGGCATGCCGGTAGTTTACACTAAACCGAATGACCTGGCAAAATCCCTTTATCTCACTGACCTTTTCCAGGAGGTCTATTTCAAGGACATACAGGAACGCCATGATTTGGAGCTACCCCATGTCCTGGAGGCTCTGACAGATGTACTGTGTTCAAATATCGGCTCACTGACCAATATCAGCAAACTCCAACGGACAATACAGAGTCACATTCGCGACAAAATCACCGACAAGACAATTGCGGATTATCTGGCATATCTGACTGACTCGTTCCTCTTCAAATGCTCGAAACGCTATGATGTGAAGGGTAAAAGATATTTCGAGTACCCGTCAAAATATTATTGCATGGATCTCGGCTTGAGGAATGCTAGGCTGAATTTCCGTCAGCAGGAAGACAGTCATATCATGGAAAACGTTATCTATAACGAACTGGTAAGCCGCGGATA
>CAVGNO010000086.1:3873-6894 GCA_963630475.1 Blautia faecis
ACCGTGGCATGAAACGCTACTACATCCAATCTGCGCTGTATATGCTAGACGAACAGAAGACACAGCAGGAATTGCGTCCGCTTTTATCCGTAAAAGACATGTTCCGTAAAGTCGTCATCACCAAGACCGCGACACGCCCATGGCTGGATGAGAATGGCATCTTGAGACTGGGGATATATGATTTCCTCATGGATGACAAACTGCTGGATCTATAACTCAAGCGCAACAATCGCGCATAAAAGAATCACATTCGATGCTCTGAGAATTAGACAATTCGCAAATTTCAGGTTATAGTATGTCGCGTTCCATCCCTATGGTGTAATGGTAGCACAACTGTTTTTGGTACAGTTAGTCTAGGTTCGAATCCTGGTGGGGATGCCACACATACATTCTAATTCTCCTTAATGATACGTCCTTATTCCGCCGTTTGGTTCCGGTGGCAAGGGCGTTTCGTTTTTTATAGCGTCATTGAGTTCTTCTTCCAGATCGGGATCCGCCCACCACAGATAGCTGCCGGAGTCACCGCCATATTTCGAGAAGACGGCTTCCGGCGTACCAAAGCGGTTCCAGCGCAAGACGCGCGTATAATTGATATTCCATAGCAGGATATACGGCACATTCGCATAGAGAATAGCGTCAATCTTACGCAAAATCTCATTGCGCTGCGCCAAGTCAAAGATGCTCTTCTGCGCTTCGATCAGCGCATCGACTTCGGGATTGCTGAAGCCCGTGATATTGCTTGATCCCTTGCGTGTCGCTTCACGCGAAGACCACGCGCCTTCCGGATCCTTGAAGATGCCCATCGCCCACGCAGCCCACGTCATATCATAGTTAAATTCATCCATATCCTTCGCCCAAGCCGACCAATCCTTATTCACGATTGTCATGCGGATTCCGACGGTCTTTAGCGCTTCGCTGAAGAACGCGAGGAATTTATCATTTCCGCCGCGATTGAGGAATGAGAATTCGAAATGCTCGCCCTTTTTATTCGTGAGCAGTCCATCTGCGGGATTGACTGTCCAGCCGGCTTCTGCAAGTAGCGCGCGCGCTTTCGCGGGATTGTAGTCGTATTCCGGATTCGGATTGGGATGCGCGTCATCATAGAGGTCTTCCCAATAGGAGCGATGGAGGAAATACTGGTCATACATCATCGTATGATTCATCGTCTTGCGATCGAGAAGATGCGCTAAAGCTTGCCGCACGCGCACATCTTGAAAAAGCGGGCGGCGCATATTGAATGCAAAGCCTTGCATGCCAATCGGCTGGCGGTTATACACCGAATTCTTCACAATCCAGTTATTGCGCACTGCGGCATAACGCTCCTCGATCTTATACCACTGCGCTGCGCTATAGACGATGAATGCATCCAGCTCGCCCTTGATAAATGCGTCAAATGCATTCTGCTGATCCTCAAAGAACCGCATGCGCAATTCATCGAAATTGTAGACGCCCTGCGCGACAGGATAATCGCGCCGCCACCAATCCGCGCGCTTCGACAATATCAGCTGCTGCCCCTCGCGCAACTCCTTGATGCGATACGGCCCGGAGACAACCGGGAACTCAAAATTAATAAGGTTGAAATCGAGCTTTTCGTATGCGTGCTTCGGCACGAGTTTTTCGTATGCGTGCTTCGGCAAAATCGTCATCCCGCCAATCGCAAGCAGATTCTGCCAATGCACGCTTTTCGCACGGAAGCGGATGCCGCCATCCGGAAGCACTTGCGGAGCATCAAAACGCTCCAACGCAAGCTTAAATGGCCCAGTGAGGTTTTCCGGCTTCATGATCGCATGCCATGTCCACTCGACATCTTCTGCAGTAATCTTGACGCCGTCACTCCAGCGCGCATTCGGATCAATCCAGAATGTGAAGACGCGCTTGTCTTCCGAGATGCTCCAGCGTGACGCTAATTGCGGCGTCTCTTCCAGCGTATCGCTGTCACGCGACAGCAATGTCTCGTAGAGCAGCCCGAACACTTGCGCGCTCATCACATTGTTGTCCAAGTAGTAATTGAGGCTTTTCGGCGACGGCCCGACCGCTTCGCGGTAGTATCCGCCCGGCAATGCTTCATCCGGCACTGCTGCGACATCCGGCTTCTCCTGCCAGCCAGCGCGCGGGAAGAACTCATCCCCACCAAATGCAATCAGTCCAACAAATAATCCAATAAATAACAGTATCTTCATGATAAATAAAAAAGCGTCCATCACTGCCCGAAGCTCAAGCGCTCCGCACAACGCTTCGGCAATCCCGCCGCATAAATCTTGCGTTGAGTCTCCGCAATGTCGTATTCCACACGATGCAAAGTAATCTCGTGTTCATCGACATTGAAGAGCACGACGGCTGCACGCGGGTCGCGATCGCGCGGTTGCCCGACACTGCCGGCATTGATGAGGTACTTTTTGTCGGCATCCAGCTTGATTGTCGAATACGTCCCGCCATGAATCTCGCTCATGCCGCGGATAAATGCAAGCGGCGCATGAGTGTGCCCGACAAAGCAGAGCGGCTGCCACTGATACTGCAAGCACGCAGCTGCGCTGTAGCGGTCGAAGATATATCCCCAGTTGCTAGGCTCATCCAGTGTCGCATGCACTGCAGTGAAACGCGCCGCCGGCACACCCTCGGTATAGACATTGGCGGTAAGCGGCAAGTCATTAAGCCACTTGCGCTCCTCGGCACTCAAATTTCTGCGCGTCCATTCAATTGCCGCCGCGGCAACCGGGTTAAATGCCGTCAGTGGGTTATTGCCGGCCGCATACGCATCATGATTGCCCTTGACAATGCACAGCGGATTCAAGTCGCGTACGATTTTGATGCACTCCGAAGGATTCGGATTATAGCCGACAATATCACCGAGGCACACATAGCGATCGACACACTCCTTCTGGGTGAATTCCAGCACCGCAGTGAGCGCTTCCAGATTGGCATGTATATCGCTGAGAAAAGCTATCTTCATACCGATTGTCAAATCTCGCGGCAGAACCAGTTGTATTTCATGATATACCACATCGCCGCGACACCGTCCTT
>CAVGNO010000086.1:7046-8661 GCA_963630475.1 Blautia faecis
GTATGGCCGCGCAGTATATGTGATCGGGACTTCGTAGATGCTCGCTTTGAGCCGCGAGAGCTTCGCAGTGACTTCCGGTTCAAAGCCGAACCGGCTGCACTCCAGATGCAAGCGCTTGAAGATGTCTGCGCGAATCATCTTGTAACACGTCTCCATATCGCTCAAATGCAGATTAGAGCAGATATTCGAGAAATTCGTCAGCATCCGATTGCCCATGAAATGGACAAATGTGTCGATGCGCAAAACGCTACCGGAATAGCGGCTGCCAAATACTGCATCCGCTTTGCCTGCTTCAATGAGCTCAAGCATCTTCGGAAATTCCGTCGGCGAGTACTCCAGATCCGCATCCTGGATAATGACCGCATCGCCAGTGACATGCGCCTGCGCAGTGCGGATGCCTGCGCCTTTGCCGCGGTTCACTTCGTGATGAAATATCCGTAAGTCCGGCGAAGGCGGCAGCGATTCCAGAATCTGCGTCGTGCCATCAGTCGAACAGTCATTTACAACAAGTATCTCAAGATCGGGGACGCCGCATTTGCGCACTTGCTCAATCACATTGAGAATTGTGCCCGCTTCGTTATATGCTGGTATGATGACTGAAAGTTTCATGATGTGCCTACTATAAACCATCCCACCTGATTCGAGCGCAATATCCTAAAATAATCCTATGCTACATTCATAGTCGCAATCCACGCAATTGCGCGGAAAAACGCAATATTGCCTGCGAGGATAATGCTTAACGACAAGATGCGCCCACAGTACTCCAAGTCGCTCTGCGCACGAAATACCGCGACACACGTGAGCACAATGTGGAATGCCGCGCATACCGCCAGCCAAAGCATCGCTGCAATCGCATACCAATCGGGCAGCACATCCGCAGACAACAGCAGTGTCGGCAACGCAAGCAATCCCGCTGACAGCACAAAATAAAATGGTACGATGTATGGCGCTAATACTATCAGCGCATTTGGATGCGGCACTTCTACATAGCCCTTGCGCCACCCCAGCTCGACTTTTCCCGTGCGATGCCGTAACAGCTTCGCGACCAGATAGTGCGTCATCTCATGGCCAAATACATACAATGGCGCACAATGGCAAATGCAGAAAAAGATTGCCGATAGCGCAAATGCCAGTGCAAAATACTTGAGCACACCACTGGAGCGCCACCACACTGCAGGGATAAATGTGAAGCTGTAGACGAGCCAGCCACTCAATGCCAATAAGAGCAACGACAATGGCAATGCCAATGCCCAGTGCAGTGGCCGATGCCCGACGCCGCGCCGCGCAAGCTCCCTGCGCGCAAGCTCCGCCGCATCAATTCTGCGTACCGATGCCGATGTCATTTTTCTCCGCAAAATCAAATTTCACTTGAGTCTTCCAATCATCGCCATCTAAACGCATCTCTTTGACAAACCACAAGCCATTGGCATGCTTTTTTGCGCCCTGCATGACAAGACGCCGCCACGGCTTTGACGCGTTATTGCGATACCACTCGGCTTCCATCGGAAACCCGTGAGTCGCATCAAACCAGACATCGACATAGCCGGTGCCATCAGGCGCGGCTAACCGCATCACACGGCAATCCCGCCAACGGCTGCTCTGACGCGGCATCTCC
>CAVGNO010000087.1:0-2955 GCA_963630475.1 Blautia faecis
TTCCTGGGCTCGCTTAATTACGGCACACTCGTCGCACCGGAAAGCGTGAGCGACAATGCCGCGCCTTCTGAAAGCAGTTTTGACCGCTTGCAACAGCTTGAGGAGACGGTGAAGAATCGCCGTTGCAAGCATACACCGGAGTGCTAAAAGAGATGGCGGGATGCAGATGCCGCCATCGTCATCGTCCGAATGGAGAGTGAATTCAAGCACATCTCGGTTTTACAAAAGCCTGCAATCGACATGCTGGTCGCGGGCGGTGGAAAGCATTTCATCGACGGTACGCTCGGTGGCGGTGGCGACAGCGCTGCGCTGTTGGCAGCACTGCCCGAGTGCGAAGTGATAGGGATAGACCGTGATCCTACTGCAATTGCAGTGTGCCAGAAACGGCTGGCGCCATTTGGAGAGCGGTTTCATGCATGGCACGGATGTTTTTCGCAATTGGAAGCAGCGGCAGCATCACGTGGCTGGGCGTCAGTCGATGGAGTACTCTTGGATATCGGCGTCTCTTCGCCGCAAATCGATACGCCGGAGCGCGGTTTTTCCTTCCGCTTTGACGCACCGCTGGATATGCGGATGGATGCAGAAGCTGACATCCCGACTGCGGCGGATTTGCTCAATACCGCAAGTGAGGATGCGCTCGCGGATCTCTTCTTCAAATACGGCGAAGAAAAGAAGTCGCGGTTAGTCGCGCGGCGCATTGTCGAGCGTCGTCAGAAAAAGCCGTGGGCGCGCACTGGCGAGCTGGCGGAGTTGCTTGAGCACTGCATTGGGCGTCAGCATCAGCATGGATTGCCGCCGGCAACGCGCGTTTTCCAAGCGTTGCGTATTGCAGTAAACCACGAGCTGGATGAACTGGAAGCGGCGTTGGCTGCATCGGAACGCATCCTAGCACCAGGTGGGCGGTTAGTCGTGATTTCGTTTCATTCGCTCGAAGACCGTTGCGTCAAGCATTTCATGCAACATGCCGCGCTGTCATGCATTTGTCCTCCGGGTTTTCCCTGTACATGCCATAAGCAAGTGACATTTGAGATTCTGACTCGCAAGCCGGTGGTTGCCGATGATGCGGAATTAGCGCTTAATCCGCGTGCGTCATGTGCAAAACTGCGTGCTGCGCGTCGGGTGTAAACCGCATCATCGTTTTTAGACATCTTCTCATTTTCATGATTTTATTCACGGTTGCGTGAATATTTAGTTTTCTTCATCTTTGCCAGGCGATAGGTTTCGCTTTTTTTTGTCCACTCCAGCCAGATGTCGATTAATAGTGCCAATACTAGATATTATCCTTCAGCAATAGGCCGCCGGAGCCGCAATAGTGCGGTTTCGCACAGCAATTTTGAGAATGCATTAAGTGCATTCAAGTGGGTGCTTGTATTCATTGCTTTAGGCGCGGTGTTGGTCTGGGCGGGCATCTCTCGCAATAAGTACAATCAAGAGAAGATCATAAGAGCGGATGAATTGCGCAAAATGCGCAAGGAAGTCGCGGAGCTCAAGAAGCGCAGGGATAATTGCATCGAGGAGTTGGAGCGCTTGCGTGGCGGCAGCACAATTCTAGTCAAAGCGCGGCGGTTAGGATTACGCCCGACTGACAGCACTCAGCAAATCACTTGTGGGCGTGGAAGCGACGGTCGGATCATCCAAGTGCAGAATCGAAGTAGAGTTGCACAATTTTAACGTCAGATAAATAAAAAAGTTCGTTTGGACATTGTCGTTCTGGAATCGTAACAATCAAGAGACGAATCGTGACCCGCACGCTGAAAGTGATGCGGGTTGTGGTGTTTCCAGGAAAAGCTCCTGGTTGAAACGCGCGTGGAAGTATTGTTTGCCTGATGCGGAAGAGGGCGCAGTGCTCAATAAGCGCAGCCGTCACGCGATCTTCTGCCGCTCATATATCGAGTGCGGATTCTTTGTAATGCTATTTTGCTATGTCGCATACAACGTATACGGCATCCAGATCAGCCGCCATGAGCATTTCTGCCAGCTCTCCGAAGGCGTCAATACCCAGATGCGCATCTACGAAGAAGCGGCACGCGGGAAGATATTTGACAAAAATGGCAATCTTTTTGCGAGCGATGTCTCCACGCTCGATGTAATGGCGGAGCCGAAGCGCTTCTCGGCTAAAATGGATGAAGTCATTTCAGTGATTTGCAAGCACTTGGATTCGGTAGATTCAGCCGAATTGCGTCAGCGTTTTGACAAAGCAGTCGCATACCGCTTCCCCGTCACGGTCACGGACGTCGAAGCGCTGAAGAAATCACAGCTGTCTGCGCTGTCGCTTGATGGCGTGGAGATGCAGCTGGTGCGCAAAGGCGGCAAAAATGGCGAGCCGCAGAAAGTCTATACGCGTATCATCTTCCGTCCTGGGCTCGAGAGCACGCCGCAGTTGCGCAAGACTATCCATACGCTTGCGATGACATTTGACTGCGATGAAGAAGCGCTCAATGTAAAATGCGACAAAGCACGCAAGCGCTTTAATGAAATTGTCGTCGCGCGCAATATTCCGCGTGATCAGGGCGAGTTGATGCTTCAGGAGCTGCGCGAAAAAGGCATTGGCGCGGGCATGCGCTTTGCGGATTCCTGGGAGCGGCGTTATCCGCGAAATAACGAATTAGCCAACATGCTCGGTTTCACCAACAATGAGCGCGAGGGCGTCTTTGGCATCGAAGCGCTGATGGATGACTACTTGAAGCCGACGCGTGGGATTGCGACATATAAGCACGATCGCTACCGACGGCCGGTCGGCGATGGGCAAGTCTACAAAGTCAAGCCTGTGCCCGGCGCGGATGTCTACTTGACAATCCAGGAGCCGCTGCAGCAGATTGTCGAAGAAGAATTAGCGGCTATGTGGGAGAAAAACAACCCAGTGCGCGCGTATGCAATCATGATGGATCCGATGACCGGCGAAATCATGGCATTGGCGCAGTATCCGCAGATTAATCCCAATGACCGGGAGACACT
>CAVGNO010000087.1:3096-6563 GCA_963630475.1 Blautia faecis
CAATGCCCGGGAGACACTTACTGATCCGGCGCGGTGTCAGTCGCCGTGTTTGGTTCAGGCATACGATCCGGGCTCAATCATGAAAGCGGTCAGCTTGACTGGCGTGCTGCAAAACCGTGTTGCTTCGCTTAATACGATGGTTGATTGCGAGAGCGGCCGCTGGTATTATGGCGGGCGGCCATTGCGTGATTCGCATAGCTACAATGATTTGACGCTGGCTGAAGTCATTCAGAAGTCCAGTAATATCGGCACGGCAAAATTTTCGCTGATGCTCGGTGAAGAAGAGATGTTCAAGCACCTCAGCAATTTCGGATTGGGCAAGCGCACTGGCGTTGGATTCTATCCGCCCAACCGCGAACCGGTGGTATTCAGGAATGAAGCACGCGGCTCATTCCGTGCATTCCGTAATTGGGATACACTGACGATTACGCGTATTCCAATGGGACAGGGCGTATCGCTTACACCAATGCAGATTATGCAGACGTGGTCGGCGTTGGCTAACGGTGGCACGATCATGCAGCCGTACATCATTGACCATGTGAAGTATCCGGATGGGCGCATCGAGTACTCCGAACCGCAAGTAAAATACAACGCTGTCTCGGAAAGCGCAGTCAAGCAGATGACTGAAGCACTGAAGATGGTAACGAAAAAAGGCGGCACTGGCACGCGTGCCGCAGTTCCCGGCTATGAAGTGGCCGGCAAGACGGGCACTGCGCAGTTCTGGATTCCTTCAAATCCCAAGACTGGCACAAAAGGGCACTACAGCGAACGCGAGTACTTCGCGTCCTTTATTGGCTTTGCACCGGCGGATAATCCGCGCTTCCTGTTGCTAGTCTCTGCGGAAAATCCGCGGCAGGGCTATCACACCGGCAGCGGCGTTTCTGCGCCGGTATTCGGCCGTATCGCTGCGCGCACATTAGAGTATCTGCAAGTCCCGCAGGACTATGACCCAGCGGCGAAAAGCGCGGCGACGGCATCGCGATAATTCTCTGCTTCAAGCTTTCTTTCTTCCACACTAATTTCTCATCACAATGATTACGGTTGAAAATCTTCCTGAATTCGGCAATTTGCCGATTATCACAATTGCGAATAAGAATGCGAGTGCGCGCATTTCATTGATGGGTGCGCACTTGCTCTCATTTATTCCGGCTGGCGGCGAGGAGTTGCTGTTTATCTCGAAGAAAAGCTGGTTTGAGGAAGGAAAGCCGATTCGTAGCGGCGTGCCGGTTTGCTGGCCATGGTTTGCCGGCAATGCAATCTACGGTCGCGAGAAGGAACCGCCGAAACACGGTCTCGCGCGGTTGAGAATGTGGGAGCTGATTAACCAGAGCGAAAGCGATAATGGCGAATACAGCGAAGTGACACTTCAGCTCCAAGTCGCAGCAAATGACTTCTGGCCTGGTGACAGCATGCTCTCTATCCGCTTCGGAATCGGCAAACGCCTTTCAATCGATACACGTACTGTCAATTGCAGCACAAAAGCATTGACGCTGACGCAAGCGCTTCATACATATTTTTATATCGGTGATGTCCAGAAGATTGCGGTTACTGGGTTGGAAGGACGGACTTATCGCGAGACTGCGACATCGTTTGAACACCCGGAGTATCTCCAGCAGCAGGGCGCAATCACAGTTGCCAGCGAAGTGGATCGCGTCTATGAAAACAGCGCAAATGATGTCGCAATTGAAGACTATGTGCTCAAGCGCCGCATCAGAATCTCCAAGGGCGGCAGCAATGTCTATGTCGTGTGGAATCCGTGGATTAAGAAGTCAATCGAAATGGAAGATTTCGGCGAGGAAGAATATCATAAGATGATCTGCGTTGAGAGCGTAAATGCATTCTCCGACCGCATTGAATTGCAACCGGGTGATGCGCATGTGCTCTCCACTGTCTATTCGATTGAGCCGCTCTAATAATACATCACGCAATGGAAGCGTATTTTGCCGCACATTTAGGCGAGTGGGTGCAGTATGCCGCAGTCTGGGGATACATTGTAATTGTCCTCTTGATGGCAATCGAGAGCTCATTTATTCCGTTCCCCAGCGAAGTCGTGATGATTCCTGCAGGATTCCTCGCAGCACGTGGTGAGTTGTCCTGCGGTATCCCATGGCTGGATTGCATCATCGCGATCGTCGTCGGCCTCATCGGTTCGATGGCGGGCGCGTATTTCAATTACTATCTTGCGCAGTGGCTTGGCGAGCCATTTTTGCGGCGATACGGGAAGTATTTCTTTATCTCAAACGCGACACTGGACCGCGCGGAGGAAATCTTCCGCAAATACGGCGATGTCGCGACATTTGTGTGCCGGTTGCTTCCGGCAATCCGCCAGCTCGTCTCGTTGCCGGCAGGCTTGGCGAAGATGGATGTGCGCCGTTTCTCATTCTTCACTGCACTTGGCGCGGGTATCTGGACTGCCGTGCTCACGTTTATCGGCTATTACTTGGGCATACGCACGCGCGATGCCGATTATCCTGCGCTGGTTGCACAGGGCAAGGAGATGCTCCAGCACAACTATGGCTGGATTATTCTCGGCCTCGCGTTATTCTGCATCGCATATTTCACTATCCAGCATTATGTGATGAAGAGTACAGAGAAAAAATGACACTATCGCGGAATTTTTTTTCTCGGATATATCCTGATACTTAAACAGTAGATAATTCAAGAGTGTTTATATTCTGTGGTATGACGCAAATACGGTAATTCCTGGGATGAGTTGCCGGTTGCGCCGCTAGGAAGTACCTCAGAGACCGACAATACTCTATGCATATTTTCAACTATCTCCAGCTTGCCGAATTACTCGATGTTACCAATCCGTTATTGATGCTGGATATTGCGCAAATCGAGGATGATGGCGTCAGTGCGACTGCACGTAAAGTTGTCTCGATGGGCGAGGCATTCTTCGGCGGTCATTTTCCTGGTCAGCCGATTATGCCTGGCGTCTTGCAAGTCGCTGCGATGGCACAGCTTTCTCGGCTACTCTTTCAACAGAATTTTGCAGTGACGCCGGAGATGGAAATTGTGCTGAAGCAGTTGCGGCGCATCAAATTCCGCAAGCCCGTACTCCCCGGTGATGTGCTGACAGTGAGCGCAAAGATGAGCGAAGGAGAAAATGACGGCGAGCGCGTCTTCCAAGTCAGTTGCACATCGGAATCGGGTGTCACTTCATCCGGACAGCTCACAATGGCAGTCGTCGGTAAATGCGACTATGAATTTGAGCGCAAAGTGATCGATCGTGCGCCGTCGCCGTATGCTGATCAGATGGCGGCCGCGGAGTGCTTCAATATCAACCGGATGATGGAGCTGCTTCCGCATCGCCCACCATTTCTCCTGATTGATCGCGGTTATGGCATTGGCGACGAGGGCGAAGAAGTCTGGGGATATAAAAATATCACCGGCAATGACATCCTGCTCAAAGCCAGTCCGTCGGGATGCTTCCCCGGCTATCTGCTCATTGAAGCAGGTGCGCA
>CAVGNO010000087.1:6573-8622 GCA_963630475.1 Blautia faecis
GCGCAATGTCATGCCGTTGGTCATGCCGGTACTGCGAGCGGCGATTTCTCTGTAGATGACCACCGCATTGCGGATTGCCAATTGAAATTCATTATTGCGGATAAGGTGTAGAAAAAATATGGCTGAAGACGACAAATCTTTAGAGCGCGAATTACTGCCGGTGGATGCACAGACGGCTACTGCTAAATCGAAATGCGGGAAGCTTGCGCAAATCTATCGCTTGCCGGAGTTCTATACGCTGCTGATTGGCATCGGCGCATTGATTGCGTTGTTTAGCTTCTATGGCGTCATGCTCCATCTGGGCGAAGCCGAAAAAGCCAACCACATCTGGAAGATAATTGGCTATCATATTGTCGGCGGCGCAGCAGTCGGCACAATCAAAGGCGCGGCATTTGCTGATTTGACTAACCACGAAATTATCGTCATCAATAGCTTGCTCACTGTCGCGATAATCTTCCTGTTCACGACGGCATTCAATCTCTCTTGCCGCGGGTTGCTCCACATGCCATGGCTGAAAAACAGCTTCGCGAATCTTAAAACCGGCGCGCGCAGTCAGAAAAAGACGTGGGCGAAATTCGGCATCCCCGGCATCTTCGCATTCGTGCTGTTTCCCATGACTGGCACTGGTCCGATTATCGGGACGCTGCTCGGGCGCCTCATCGGACTGGGCTTCTGGACAAATCTGGCTACGGTCACTTCTGCGAGTATCACGACAATTGTCATTGCCGCGTTTATCGGCGATTTCCTCTCGAAATGCCTGGGTGACAAAGCACTCAGCTGGATTGTCCTCTCAATCATCCTCCTCGTGATTATCGGCGCGGGTGTGACGCATCTGTTGAGTTGGATGCGCAATCGCCGCCAATGCCGCTACACTTCCGATGTCGCAGAAACGCCGCAAGACGCGACTAACGATATGGAATTTGTCGATGCAGTCGATGATGACGAGAAGTCCTGATGAGATGCTTCATGACAATTAAGACGTACAAATTATTGCTACAGAGCATCACGGTTGTGATGATGCTCTGTTTTGTGCAATCCTGCTGCTCGACAAATGCGAAGGATGCAACTGTAGCGCATGCGTCGGTGTCATTGCGTGAATTGCCGATGCACAATTACATCGAGACGCATTGCAGGAAGCTATTTGGTTCAAAACCGCCGAAAGCATGGCAGGACTATGTCAAATTTTGCAATGAAGTCAATGAAATAATGTCATCGGCGGATGATAGCGCCGACGAATCCTGCGGCCAGCCGATTCTCCCCGCTGCGCAAACACTCTGGATGACCATTTCTGACCAGGAGTATAAGGAATACTTCGCGGTGTTATTGCAATGCATGGCGTTGCCTGGTCTGACTGAAAAACAGAAAGTGTGTCTTGAGGAGCTAGCGCTTATTCATCGTCAGGAGTGGCTGTTGAGTCAGCTTTTTCACACTCACAACGTAATGTTGCATGGCGCGCGCAACAGCATCGTGAATTTTATGATGTGCGCTAGCTTCTACCATGTCTTCCGACAAAATACCGGTGCATTAGCCGCAGAACACGCTGGTTACGACAAGCTGGATGCCGAACTTGAAGAATGGTACGCGTTATGGCGTGAACGCAAGCTGATGCCGGCTTCCGCGCAGTTGCCAGTGCTGTGGAAGTGCTCCAATGGCAAACAGGAAGTCGTATTCCGCTTTGCACCGGTATATAACGACACGCCGTCAGCTATGCTCTTCACGGAAGATACCAAGTCTTATGTAATGACATGCGAGATGGAAATGCAGATAGATGCCGATGGACTCTATCTCATCTTCCCCGCAATGCCCGCAGAATACAATATCACTGTAAATGGTCAGAACGTCACTCCGCCGCAGATAGCGCATCCATTTGCGTATCTGCTGAATGACAATGCGTCATTTATCCGCATCACTATTACGACTACTACTCTGGATTCAATCGGGAGACCGACACTGCCGATTTGCATCGCAAAAGCCGGAGCGCAGCAATAGGGCGAATTGCTCATTGCAGCCGTGCCATTGCGGGGGAAAAACTGGGAAGGAGGATTAAAT
>CAVGNO010000088.1:0-4964 GCA_963630475.1 Blautia faecis
TGGCAATTGTCTCGCAGCAGAAGGACGCGTGGAGTATCGCTTTCCAGCGCAGTCAGCAAGCGGTAGGCGAAAATACATTTGTAGTCTCGGTCAGAGTCGGCAAGGACGAAGCTTTCAAGCAGAGTTTCCCGACAACCGAGCGGCATTTTACGATGCGTGTTGAGCGCATTGACAAGCAATTGAGTTTCAGCTGGATTGACAACGCGGGCGAGAAGCATGATTTAGCGCAATATGACGATGCGCCGGAGGGCTTCGGCAAGCTCAATTGCAATTTCAGTTCGCCAGTTGCGACGAATAATAAGACGCGTGTCTATGGCGTGCGCATCAAGTGCGACAAGGTCTTTGAGGATGCGTATGCGCCAAGCTATTGCAACGAGAAGCAGTTGGACATCGGCAAAGTCCTCTTCAGCGAGAATGCAGTGCAGGACAGCGATGGCGTGTGGAAAATTTCCGCGCATGGGCGGCTGATCATTGGTTTTGAGACGGAGATTACGTCGCTGGGCTGGAATGTCCGGTGGCAGTCGCAAGGGAAGTTGCGTATGCGCGTGATTACGCCGGGCATCTCCGAGCCATTGCAGTTGAGCGACAATTTCTTATGGGATCGCGATGAACATAAGATTCCTGCTGAATTCACAGCGCGCCGCATGCACTTTGTGACCGAAGTCCTGCGTTTCAGCAATGAACGCCAATGGGATTTGCCGCACTACACGACCAGCGGTTTGTTCTTCATCGAAGTCGCGCCAGTGAGCGATGACATCACTGAGCCGGTGCTCTTTGCGGATGCGGCGCTATGGGGGCGTACAATGAATCATCCCGCGCCGCTCAAGGCGATTGAACAGATTGAAACGAACGGCGATTATAGCGCAAATGGCATGGCACAGCTTTCCTGGAATGTGCCGGCGGCGGCGTCTCGGCAGTTGACTCATGCAGATGTCTGGCCGACTGAAGAAAGCGGAATGCTCGATGGCGTGAAATATCATTTCCAGTCCACGATGCTTTCCAGCGACTGCCCGGCAGTTGAGCTGAAGATGAACCGCTACGCGGGAATGATCCATGTCCTGCATGTCGCGGGCGCACAGCCGAAGAAGATTAACTACTCGCCGGTTGTCGCCGGATACTTGATTGTCTATGAGGATGGCACAACGATGCCGGCATTGGCGACACTGCGCTGGAATTGCGGTGTCTATGCCTCAGGCGACTACGACAGCTATGGCTTCATGACCGCCGGACCGGGGCAGGGCAATGCCGCCAGCTCGACGTGGTGGGGGCCGCCGCGTTTCGGCTGGGGTAATACGATGTACTTGCCGCGCAAGCCTTATGGCGCGCAGTGGAATGCATTCTATGCAATGAATTTGCGCAATCCGCATCCCGAAAAGAAGATCCGCTCACTGCAAGTCTATCAGATGCCGGGCGATACGCGTGAATTTATGATCGTCGGCGTAACACTGCGTGCGCCGGCAGCGACAGTTGTCGGCGTAGTTGAGCCGGAATGCGCTGCAATCAACGACGGCGAATTGACCAATATCAACGCATACGAATACCGCGCAGTGCCGGTGGCAAGCGCAAACTGCGCGCTGGAATTTGTCAAATCCGCAGATGCGCGTCAGCAATACGGCCAGATGAAGATCAATCGCATTGGTCATCTGGGTGCGGGTCATGTTGCGATCAATGTCGACAGCACGGAATTGGATATGGGCGCTGCGGTAATTCGCGTCGGCGATGTCCAGTCGAGCCGCATCTCGCTGATGGGGACGCCGAATGCGGATCACCCGTTCTACTACATGATGATTGCGGGCGGTCATGAAGGGATTTCGCATTTTGACCGTATTCACCGCATTGGCTTTGATGCAATCAAAGTCCATATTCCGTGGAAGCTCAAGGAAGACGGTTCGATTGATTTCACCGAATGGCCTGCGCGTTTTGCGGAAGCGGACAAAGCCGGTCTGAAAGTGGCGATTCGCAATCTCTTCAATTTGCCGGAGCAATATCGCCCGCAGATTCCTCAGAAGAAGACTTTGCGCGATGGAAAGGTCACCGAAGAGGAAGAATTCGGCGGCGACACTAGCAATGCATTCTACCGCGAGAAGCTGGTTGATTACTACCGTCATGTCGGCGAGCTGGCGAAAGCTGCTCCGAATGTCATGGGCATTAACGCGAACTACGGTGCGCAAAGCCGCATTGGTGAGAAACGCATTTGCTACTCGGATACGATGCTACAGATGCTCTATGACTACCTTGAGAAGCACACGACTGTGGATGAGCTCAATGCGCGGACCGGGCTGAAGCTGAAGAGCTTCAATGAGATTACTCCGCAGATGATTCTGGATGACAAGACCGGCACGATCTTTGCGGCATACAGCCGTGCGAATGAAGAGACGGGCAACCAGTTGATTGAGGATATTGCGGAAGCGATTCGTTCGACTGGTTGCAATGCGCACCTCACATTCAATGTCAATTTCCATCCAATTGAAAACAAGTTGAGTGGTCAGACTTTTGGCGAATATCTGCGCATTGGCGTGAAGTATCCGCCGGCGTCGCTCTTCCATGAGACTTCAGAGCGTTACAATATCTCCTTCTTGAAGTGGCTGTGCGCAAAACGCACATTCAATCTGCCATACGGCGATGAAGTAGGCCAGCCGCCTCCGACCAACGAGCATGCAGTCGCGGGCTATATGTGGATGGGGATGTTCCAGTGCTTCGAATCCAACTACTGCCAGTGGTGGGGCGGCAAGCCCGGCACGCAGAATCTCGTTCAGCTGAAGGGCTATCACAAGCTCCTCTATGATGCGCAGTATCTGTGCGACCCGATCACGCTTGCGCTGTCACTCCAGACCGGCCATGAGGAGGTCATCGAGACGAATAAATACTGGTTGCATACGCGTACATTCGACCACTACGGCATGGTCAATTTCCTCCGCGAACTCAATATCAATCCGGATCGCGCGATGATTGATGAATTCCCGGAAAAAGACGCTGAAGTGACGAGCAAGCTGCTGATGGATGACCACACGCGCTACATGCCGGAGGATTTCGCGGACCGTATCGAAAAATTCATCAATGACGGCGGTGTCTATCTAGCTTCCGCATTCAGCACTGACCGCAAATTCCTCGAGCGTTTTGGCTTGACTGTGCGTCATGAGGGCAAGAAGACAGTTGTCGATGGCGCAGATACGTCCTCCGGGAAGCTCTTCCCCGTATTTGAGAAAGCGGTCGGCAAAGGACGCATTGTCGTGATGTGCGTGGGCTGGGCGGCAGGATGGGATCCAGGACGCCCGGCAGACCAGCGCGCAGAGATGCTTGCGTTGCTTACGCGTTTGGGCGGCTTCGAACCGCTCGTGCAGTGCAGCTACCCGATTGTCTATGTGACGCCTTATCGCGCTCAAAATTCGGATGTGCTCATCTCATGCATCAACGTGAGCGCTGCACCGCAGAATGTAACAGTCTCCTTTGCGAAGAGCTTGGTTGATGGCGCGAAGCCGAAAGTGCGTGATTTGGGCACAGGCAAGTATCTGCCGGTCTCGGAAAAGGGCAACTACTACACTGTCGATACGACTGTGTTGGAAATCAACACGACTGTGTTGCGCGTAACTGCGGAATAAATATGAAATACGCATTAACAGACAACATTGTGGATTGTTCTGTCGGCCTGGCATGGCGCATGAAGATGCGTGATGCCAAGGGCGACTGGCATGAACGCAATAGCGCGCAGAGTCGCTTCACTCGCGATGCCGATGGATTACTGCATTGGCATTGCGAGGACGGCATTGAACTTTGCAGCCGTGTCACACAGCAAGCGGATGGGATGTATGCATTTTCGCTTGATGTGACGAATCGCTCCGCATTCCGCATCGAAGAAATCGACTACCCGATTTTGGAGATTGCGCGCGATCCCGAAGACGCGCTAGTACTGCCGTGGCAGATCGGCGCGCGTATCGCCGATCCGGTCGGCGCAGTCGCGAAGGACGAATTCATGCCGTCGGAGTGGACGGGTGCGGAGCGGCGTGCGCATCAGTTTGCCGCCGAGTATCCGGGCATCATGGCGATGCAGTTCATGGCGTTGGAAAGCCACGGCTGCGTTCTCTACTACGGCATCCATGATGGCGAAGCGAATTACAAACGCTTCGGGTTATATGGCGCACGGGACTGCACGAGTGCGCAGTTGTGCGCAAAGCACTTCCCCGCATCATCGCTTCTGACGGGTGAGAGATACCAGATGCCGTATCCGGTTGTAATTGGCGCGCTGCATGGCGACTGGTTTGCCGCTGCGCAATACTATCGCGATTGGGCGACTGCGCAGGAGTGGTGCAGTTGCGGCAAGACCGCGCAGCGGAAGGATTTGCCGGCGTGGATTGATGCTATCGGCGTCTGGTATTGGAACTGGGTCTTTGCCAATGCAAAGGGCGATGTCGAGACCGTGTTGCCTGTGCTCAAATATCTGCAGGAACACACTGGCTTGCCGTGTGCATTTCACTGGTATGGCTGGAACAACCAATGCCACGATAACGACTATCCGGATTATGCGATAGACGAAGAAAGTAAAGTGCGCTTGGCTGACGCAGTTGCGGCATATCACGCCGCCGGCATGAAGGTGTTTCCCTATCTCAATGGTCGGCTGTGGAATATCGATACTGCGAGCTGGCATGAGGAAAATGCCGGCCATTATGCGTGCTTGAAGAATCCGGAGCAGTCTGGCGCAAAACGCCATTACTATGTCGAGCCGTATATGAATCATCCATTTGTGCCGATGTGCCCCGCGACACAGTTTTGGCAGCAAAAAGTGCTCAAAAATGTCCAGCGCGTATTGGATTTCGGCTTGGATGGCGCGTATATCGACCAGATTACATCGTCATTTGCAGTGTGCTGCTGGAATGAATCGCATGGCCATACGCCGGCGGGTAATTTCTGGTATCGCGGCTACCGCGAGATGATGCGGAAAATCCGCGAGTATCGCGATGCGCATTATC
>CAVGNO010000088.1:4974-8558 GCA_963630475.1 Blautia faecis
GTCGGAATCAGTAATTGAGTGCTACATTAGCGATTTCGATTTGTACCTCGGCTATCAAGCGGCTTTTCCCGCAGCTGTCTTCGGGCGCACTGCGCAGACAATCCCGCTGTTTGCGGCAGTCTACGGCGATTATATCCCCCTCTACGGCACGGGGACTTTGGCGAAAAACGACGATTTCTTCCTTGGGCAAGCGATGGATGTCGAGCATGGCGTAAGACCGTCGTTACAAGGCATTTTTGCGGATGATTTGAGTGAGCGCGAGTGCGTTACGCGGTTGCAGTGGCTGATTGACTGGGCAAAATTGCGTCATCATGCGCAACAGCTTCTGAAAAATGCGCATCTTGTCGCATTGCCGGTTTTGACGGATGAGTGCATCCAGACGCGGCTATGCGGGACGCCAATCACGACACCGGCTGTGCGATGCAGCATCTGGCGCGATGATGACACCGGCACGCAACTCCTGCTTGCCGTCAATCATACCGCTGAAATGCGCAAAATCACTTTGCCGCGCGCCACGGATGGCTGGAAGGATTTTGCCAGTGGCGCGATGTGTGCTGCTGGAGATGCGCAGGCTATCGCGCATCATAGCGTAAGGATTTTTGTACAACAGTAATAAGACATTTTTTCAGGATTCATCTATGTTGTTTGGTTGTAACTGGTGGGCCGGCTATGCCGGCGTGAATATGTGGCGCGACTGGCGCCCGGAAGCGATTGCAAAAGAGCTGGATGCGCTGAAGGATGTCGGCGTGGGAAAATTGCGTCTTTTCCCTTGCTGGCGTGATTTCCAGCCGCTCGAATTTGCGCGCACTGTGATGAATTGGCCGCGCGAACTGCGGTTGCATGGCAAGCGCTTGCCGGAGACAAAGCCCGGCTGCTACGGTGTCGATGAAGTGATGCTGGATCGCTTCGGCGCAGTGTTGGATATGGCGCATGAGCGCGGCATGAAAGTAAACGTCGGACTCATCACTGGCTGGATGAGCGGCGAGATGCTGGTTCCGCATGCATTTGCCGATCGCGATTTAATGACCGATCCGCTGGTTGTGCGCTGGGAACTGGCGCTGATTAAAGCAATTGTCGGCCGCTTCAAGACGCATCCCGCAATCGATTCCTGGGGACCGGGCAATGAGACGAACTGCATCCAGGCAATCAAGAACCGCCAAGCCGCAGCAGCGTGGATGCATACAATTGCCAATGCAATCCGGAGTGAGGATGACACACATCCGATTGTCTCGGGCATGCATTCGCTGGTACCCAAGAGCATCTATCGCGTCGATGTCGACAATGAAGGACCGGTATGGACGATTCAGGATAACGCAGAGGCATTTGATGTACTGACTGTCCATCCGTATCCGTTGTTTACGCCGTATTGCAATCTCTCGCGTCTGGATGAATTCCGCAATCTATTCCATGCGGCATGCCAGATGAGCTACTACAGCGGCATTGGAAACCGCCCATGCATCGTCGAGGAGATTGGCGCATTCTCGAAGATGATGGCCGGCGAAAAAGTCAAATATGATTATCTGAAGGGCATTTTGTGGAATACGTGGGCGCATGGCTGCCGGGAATTCCTGTGGTGGTGCGGCGCAGACCACACATTTGTCTATACGTCGCCATACGACTGGTCGGCTTGCGAGCGCGAACTGGGCTTGCTGGACGAAAATGGCAAGCCATTGCCCTTTGCAGCGGCAGTCGGCGAATTCAATGCAGTCGTCAAGTCGCTGCCGACCGCATTGCCTGATGCGGAGTATGACGCGGTATGCATCTTGAGTGAAGATCAGGACGAATGGGCAAATGCATTCGGGTGCTTCCTCCTGGCAGAACAAGCGGGACTGCGGTTGCGCTTCGCTTGGCACGGTGATTCAATTCCTGAATGCAAGCTCTATATTGTGCCAGGGCTGGCGGGAACCAACTGCATCGAGCATCCGGAATACGACTTGCTCCTGGAGCGCGCACGCGAAGGCGCACGCGTCATCTTTACATCCAGCAATGGCGTGCTCTGCCCATCCGATAAATACTTCGGCTTCGAACCGCATTATCTCGTGATGAATAAGCCGGGCATGGCGACCGTGAAATCGACCGCGAAGGAGTGCGACTTCGAGTTCCAGTGCCGCCGCAAAGGCTATTTCGAGATTGCTCCCGGCACTGCCAATGTCTTGGCAGAAGCCGACGGCCAGCCAGCACTCTTCGAAAACAAGTATGGCAAAGGATCGCTGGTCTTCTTCACGATGCCGATCGAGGAATACGCCGCGACCAGCCAGGACGAGATTAACACTCCGGATAAATACTGCGCATACAAAGTCTACCAGATGCTGGCAAAAGGCTACATCAAAGCGCGCGTCGCAACCGCAAATACACCCAAGTGCTCCGTGTCATATCATCCGCTGGATGATACACACGGCTACGTATTCGCAGTCAATAACTCACTCGAGACGATGGAAAAGCCTGTCGCGTTGTCCGACGGATGGCAGATTGACACCATCTATCACGGCGACATCGCTAGCTTGCCGCCGCATGAAGCACTCATTATGAGCGTGAGACGTTGAAACGGAAACGGAGGATAACGGACGTTAACGGAGGGGGGACCGGACACAGAGTCCCCCCAAAAATCCGAACAGAAAACTCCGGGAAATCCGGCAAAAAAAAGGACATCAGCAACTCGCATAAATGGAAACACTGATATGAGATTCGTCAACATCACCCCCATGTTTCTTGAGCATAAGGAAGAGATCTGCCGCGATCTAGTGCAGCTTCAGAAGAACGGCGTCATCACCGAGACCGCTTTCATGATGAAGCTCAATCCCGAAGGAACGCCTCCCGTTGATGCCGTCACTCCGTGTGTCCGGCAGTTCGAAACCATGAGAGACGAACTGCGGAAATACTCCGATATGCCTGTCGGGATTCTGATTCAGGCCATCATCGGTCATGGCTACTGGTTGGATTCGCCGCCGGAAAATTTCCAGACCATGAAATCCATGCCGCCGGAAAATCCCGACAATATGCCCCATATCGTCTGCCCTCTTGATCCGGGCTTCCGGCGTTATTTTGCCGAAACCGCGGAGAAGCTCGCCGCGCTCAAACCCGATTTCATGCTCATCGACGACGATTTTAGAGCGTTTTCGTGGCGGAACGGCTGTTTCTGTCCGCTTCATGTCGCGGAGTTCAACAAGCGGACGGGCGGAAACGACACGCCTGAAACACTTGCGGAAAAAGTGAGAAACAATCCGCAGATCGCGCTTTGCTATGAGCATTTTGTCGGCGAAACATTAGCCGACGCGCTTGGCATCCTCCGCGAAACCCTCGACCGGACTGCTCCGGAGTGCAATGTCTATTATTGCTCCTGCGTGCAGGAAATCAAATATGCGGCACGTTACGCCCATGTACTGGCCGCCAAAGGCTGCTCTCCCGTCGTCCGAATCAACAATAGCAGATACACGACCGAATCCATGCGCGATTTTCCCGGTCGGATGTACACCACCGCTTATGCGGTCTCCCTTTTGCGCGCGGATGTCCCGGAAATTATGTCGGAGCCGGATACGTGTCCCCACTATCAGTACAGCACATCGGCTGCGCTGCTGAATTGCCAC
>CAVGNO010000089.1:0-8510 GCA_963630475.1 Blautia faecis
GCTTACGTCTGACAAAGGGAAGATGCACTTTTCCTACTCTGATGATTATGTTGCCAATCCTAACGCAGAAGCGCTTGCGTACTCCTTGCCGGTACGCTCCGAACCGTATGCAGAAAAAGCGATTACGCCATTCTTTTCCAATCTCCTGCCGGACGAGAGTGTGCGGCAACGCATTGCGGAAATTCTTGGCCTCTCGCCGGAAAATACTTTCGGATTGCTGAAGGAAATCGGAGAAGACTGCGCTGGAGCAGTCGCGTTTTTCTCTCCAGAGCATATCCCGCACGCGCCAACTGCTCCGGTTTATCGGACATTGTCGGATGACGAAGCTGACAAAATATTGCGTAATCTTGCGGAAAGGCCACTCAATGTCGGCACTGATGATTTTCGTATTTCAGGCGCAGGCGCTCAAGACAAGCTTGTCGCAACCGTCGTGGACGGGAAAATCTTATTGCCATTAAGAGGGACGCCTTCCACTCATATTATCAAACCCGGCATTGAGCGTTTTCCGGAAAGCGTATTCAACGAATTATACTGCATGAAATTAGCCAGGGAATGCGGTTTGGATGCCGCTCCTTGCACGCTGTTAAATGTAAAAGGAATCACGTATTATGTGACCGAGCGCTACGATAGAATACACAAAGACGAGCTTTGGAGCCGCCTTCACCAGGAAGATTTTTGTCAGTTATTGGGCTATGACCCAAAAGTGAAATATGAATCGGAGGGCGGACCGAAACTTTTACAATGCTTTGAGTTGCTGCGGAAGATGGAATTGCCGGCACAGGATACGCTCGCATTCCTAGATCGCATTATCTTCTGTTTTCTTATTGGCAACGGCGATGCTCATGCAAAGAATTTCTCGGTCGTATATCATAACAAGCTGCCACGTCTTTCGCCGGCATACGATCTCTTATCGACAACGGTTTATCCGAATCTCTCGCCGCGCATGGCAATGAAGATAGATGGCGAATACAATTTCCGCTGGATAACAAGCGGCAAATTTATCCGCATGGGCAGCAAAGCCGGGCTCTCCGAAAGAATTGTGAAGATGGAGCTTCAGAAAATCTGCAAACGCATGAACGCGGTATTGCCTGCATTTACTGAAGCCATTGCCAAAGCATTCCCGTCGTCAGTCTATGCCCGGATTCAAGCAGGCATACGGCAGCGCATTGCGCAGCTGGCAGATGCCTCATCTTAGGCGTTCGATGAGGTCGCCACGCCGGAATGTCGCGGAAAGCTGCTGAAGGGACAAATCGTTTCTGCCTCCGTAGAATTCAGACAATGCATTGGATACATCTGTTGCTGCGGCCCGATACAGATCAATGAAGCTGTTAGCTTACTTCCCCAGATACATCGTCTCGCGATACTGACATGGCGTCATGCCTAGGCGATTTTTGAATAGCCGATGGAAGTAATATGCGTCGCTGAATCCACAGCGTTGTGCGACTTCCGCCACTGTCTGTGCGCTTGTGAGCAGCAGGATTTTGGCGTGATGAATACGCGTATTGATGATGTGTGCTTTTGGTGTAATGCCGAAATGTCTGCGAAACGATGCAGAAAATTGGTTTTGGTTAAGCTTCATCATTTCAGCCAGTTCAGAGGTCTGCACTGGCAGCATATAGTTTTTTTCGATATACTCGAGGATGGAGTTGTAGCGCTTTGCATCCGAATTGTCGGAGATATGTTGGCGATTCTCCAGCTGCTCGAGAAAAGGCGCGATGATTGCGCGTGCGAGTAGATGTGATTGATAGACGTTATTGAAGGAGCGTTCCGGTGCCGCTTCCTCGTTCAGAAATCGCTCCCAAATGGCATCCAGTTCAGGAGTCTTCTGTGTGCAGAGGATAGTATTGAGGCGCCGTTGCTCCAATGCTGACGATCTGAAGTGAAACCAATCGTGCGTGAAGCCGCCATCCGAGAGCATGCGGAATGGCATTTCAGATGGAAAAATCCAGTAGCAGTCAGTTGTGATTTGCGTCGTATTATCGCAATCCATCACGCGCAATTTGCCGCTGATTGGACGATATACTCGGAAAAACGGGTCGCTGCGGAATGGATGGAATTGTTCCAAGTCATCTTTTGCATCGGCATGGCCACCGCAAAGTAGCTGCAAATCCATAGTCGCGATCGCATTTGTCATGCCGTCGTCTTGGTAATGATAGAGCAGTTCTAATCCCATAGTTTTTTCTCATTTGAGTGAAAAAGTACAGTATCTTTTATAATATAATCCATTTTTTATTTGAATAAATTTAGGATAATATAAGCAAAACACATATCATAGCATTCACCGTCTTGCAATGGATTTCGATAAGTACAACTGGTTTAGAGAAGCGCATTTTGGCGCATTCATCCATTGGGGGTTATACAGTATCCCCGCGGGATTCTGGCATGGCAAGGACTCGGATTACTGTGCCGAGTGGCTGCAGGCACGGATGCGCATTCCTGCTTCCGAATACGCAAAGCTTGCTGCGCAGTTTGCGCCCAAAGCATATAATCCGGATGAGTGGTGTCGGCTTTTTAGCGATGCAGGAATGAAATACGCAGTCTTCACTGCAAAGCACCACGAGGGTTTCGCAATGTTCAAGACTGCATATTCGCCGTTTAACATCGTTGATGCCACGCCTTATGGCCGCGATGCATTGGCTGAATTTGCCGCGTCATGCCGCAAATACAATCTGAAGCTCGGCATCTACTACTCGCATGATCTGGATTGGCATGAGCCGGATGGCGGTGATCCTGGAGCAGCATCAGAAAAAAATGTCGGCGGCGTCTCCTGGGGAAATGACTGGGATTTTCCCGATTGCAAACAGAAATCCTTTACGCGCTATTTCGAGGGAAAAGTCCTGCCGCAAGTGCGCGAACTGCTGACCAATTATGGCGATGTGTCGCTGATGTGGTTTGACTGCCCCAATAGCATCACTGCCGCGGACAGCAAACGATTGCGCGACCTCGTGCTACAGCTCCAGCCGCAATGCTTGATTAGTGGGCGCATCGGTAATGGCTACAGCGATTTTGATTCGCTCGGCGACAACCAGTTGCCCAATGCCGCATCAAAAGCGCTCTTCGAATGCCCTGCGACACTTAATGACACTTGGGGCTATAAACAAAACGACAATAACTGGAAGAGCGCTCATGAAGTGATCGGACAACTCCTCGAACTAACTGGGAAGCATTGCAACTACCTCCTCAATTTCGGGCCGAATGCCGACGGTGAATTGCCGGAGCCAAGCAAACAGATTCTGCGTGCCATTGCGCAATGGTGGCGTGTCAATGGCGATGCATTCACTCACACCGATGGCAATCCGTTTCATCAGCAGCTCGATGGCATGCGCGCATTGACAAAAAACGGCCAGCTGGACATCTTCCTGGAAACGCCGCGCAGCACTCTTGAAATCTGCGGTATGCAAAGCCGCATCACTGCCGCTAATGTGCCATTTGAGCAATCCGGCGAGACATTGCGGCTGGATACATCGAAGCTGACACTATCAGACCAGGGACAAGCATCGGTCATTTGGCCACGCATCACACTTGAATTCGCCGGCGCACTGCAGCTCTCGCAAATCCCTGCGCCAGTCAATGGACTGCTCACACTCACTGTCGATGATGCCGCAGACTGGAATAACTTGGATATGCCGATAGTATGGCAAGTCTGCATCTCGCAACCCGGAAAATACATCTTCTCATGCGTCTCGGAGAATACGATGCATTCCCGTGAATGGTGCGGCGAACGGACCGTCGCGCTATGTGTTAATGACACGACTTTGCAAGCCCAACTGCACGCAGATACGCCCATCACTGGCCGATACTACCAACGCAGTTCTAGCGTTCTGGGCACAATCGACATTCAGCAGGTCGGCATCACGCGCATCTCACTGCGTACGCTCAAAATCACTTCGCCTAAAGCTGCAAAAATGCAGCTAATCTCACTCCAAATAAGACTCGCAAACGAATAGGAGACAGCTTATGACATTTATCCCCCCCCCCCAGAATGACAGTTCTGTACAAAATAGGAGAATACAAGCCATGAAAAAATCTTCCTTCACTTTGATCGAATTGCTTGTTGTAATAGCAATTATCGCTATACTAGCGGCGATGTTACTGCCGGCATTGAGCAAAGCACGTGAGAAGGCAAAGGCAATCTCCTGCACGAACAATATCAAGCAGACTGGCACCACGCTCTTCTTCTATGCCAACGACTATAACGACTGGCTGCCGTATTCTGTCTGGGCCGCTCAGGGATACAGCGGTTTTGCCGCCAGATATTTAGGCCTTAATACTATTGATAACTCAAACAATACCGCATACTTCAAGAAGGGTCAAAAGACGATTATGCATTGTCCATCAGCGTCCATAAAAACTGGGATCGACTGGTATCTCTATTGGGGCACATCGTATGGCACGGTACAAAGCCGTTGGTATAATGCTACTAATGAGTATGCTGGCTATCACCACGCCGAAAAACATTGGCAGCAAATGCTCACCAAGCTGATTCCGGGCACTGCGCTGCTGTGCTGCATGAAATTCACGCAACGCAGTAGTAATTATGAGAACCTATACGTTAATGCGATGTGTAACCCTTACTCACTTACCGATGAAGATGCTCCGAGCTGGGCGCATAGCCTCGCCTCGCCAATGTTCTTCCAAGATGGGCATGCCGAATCGATTAGATTCCGTGGTGAAGGAGTGTGGGCTATTTCTATGGACAAATTTCTCCCGCTATAACAAATGTGCATGAGGGCGGCATTTGTAGCGTAGTGCGTGCTCGCGACATATTCCCGCTCCTCAATGTAGCGCGCCGCAAGGCGATCCTTCACTGCTCCCTGTATCCTATCTGAAAACTAATCCCTATGAACAGACTACTACTATTTACTGTCCTGGTGCTGGCGGCTATTGGCGTGCGTGGTGAGGAAATCCTCAATCGCGACCTCAAATGGATGATATATAACAGCCATTGCCAGGGTGAGATGACGCAGCTTTCGGATGGCAGCTATCGCATCAACAAGCTGACTGCTGGCGATGGCGTGTACTTCTTCAATGAGCACGGCGTGCGTTTGGACGCCGGCGAGCGCTATCGCGTCACCATCAAGCTCTCATCGCTTGATGCAACAGCGAAGGGAATGCTCTATGTCAACTTCCCCGGCTGTGACAAGCGCAAGCCGCATCAATACACTGCACCATTTGAGGGCAAAGTCGGCTCGTTGGAGTTTGATGCACAGGAAGGCGACTGCGTTCGTGCCAATTGCATCATCCGCGGCGATGGCGAGGCAGTAGTTGAATCAGTCGATGTCACGCGTCTGCCGCGTGCCAATGCCGCATCTGGCGTGGAGACGCCTGCGCGCAATCTGCTGGGGCAGGGTAGCGGCTTCGAAGTCGGTATGCATGGCATGAATGCATTCCATGTCGAGAGCTGGTGGTTTGGATGGATTGATCCGCCCAGTCAGCCGGTCTTTGACAGCACTGTCGCGTATGACGGCATGTATTCTCTGCGTTTGACTGCGCAGAATTACAGCAATGTGTTCATGCATGAGACCAGCAATTGCGTTTGGTTCTCACCGATCAAACTGGAGCGCGGCAAGACTTATACGCTCTCGGCTTACATGAAATCCGATCGCGCGGGTATGCAGGCATACCTCTCCAATGCCGAATACGACGGCAAGAGCCAGCGCTTCACTGTCGGTACTCAGTGGAAACGCTATAGCTTCACATTCAAAGTCGATTATGGCCGCTGGAAGGAGGGCTATTGCCGTTCATGGGTCGGTATCGACCGCAATATGACCGCCGGGAATCTCTGGATTGACAATGTCCAGTTGGAAGAAGGCGAGTGTGTGAGCGACTACAAATGCGAACCAATGGAATTCGGCGCAGTATTGGAGATGCAGCCGGACAAGCTCCTGCGCAAGAGTCTTCTCGGCGGATACTATATCACAGCGCGCTTCCGGAATAACACTGCGAATGACGAATTTGCACAAGTCAACTACGTCATCAAGGACTATTGGGATAACGAGTGCGCAAGCGGCACACTTGATGCGACTGTGCCTGCGCAAGGCAATGCCGTGCGCTTGCTCACCATCCCGGAACTGCCCTGCGGATACTACCGCGCATATTTCACCAGTCCGGATGACAAACTCTATGACGAGGTCATTTTCGGCATTTACGAGCCGATGAAGTACACTGGGAAGTTGCCATTGGATTGGCCGCTGGGCTGTCATGACTGCGCGGCATTGCCCATTCTGCGCGATTTGGGCTTTGGCTGGATCCGCGACTTCCATTGCTACTCAATGAAGAAAGTCGTGCCGAACGAAGGCAAATTCGTCTTCCATAACACCGATGTCAATATCGCAAAAGCCGAAGCCGCCAATCTCAATGTCATGCCCATCCTGGGACCGGAATTCTTCTGCGATGACTCATATACCGCAGCGGTACCCAAATGGGCGGTCGATGACAAGATTATCTCGTCGGAGGTCTCGCGTCGCAAGGATCTCGCCTTCCCGCGAATGGATGTCTGGCGCAAATATGTCTACGAGCTCGCTAAACGCTATAAGGGGCGCATCAAAGCTTGGGAAGTGCTCAATGAGCCGGATGGCTGGGGGCTCAAACCGGAGCTCTATCAGCAATACATGCAGGCCGCATACGAGGAAGCAAAGAAAGCTGATCCCGACTGCATGATTATCGCCGGCAGCACGACTTCCGATTTCGGTCTCATCCCGCTGCCTTGGACGCGTGCAATTATGGATACCGACGGCTATAAGCATTTCGACGCCATCTCAATTCACATGTACTCAACTACGATGCCGGAGCGCACTCTCGGCGGTGCGGAAAATTTCCTGAAGCTTATCCGCGACGGATTAATCCAGCATGGTCGTGACATCCCCGTCTGGCATACTGAAAAATCGCATACCGTCAAAGAATTGGGATATGGCAAACGTAAGTTTGCGTTGCCGAATACTTACGAGGGCTCACCCGGTTATGTCGTCGATACATTCCGTCAGCGCGCCGAGTATCTGCTGCGCGAAAATATCATCGACTCAACCGTCGGCAAAGGGCCGTTCTTCTGGTTTGCCGAATGCACATCTGCGCAATATATCGCGCAAAAAGTGATGTCGGGATACGACCCGTATTGGCTCTGGCATACCGAATATGACGGATCGCCAATGCCGGAACTGCTCGCCGCCAATGGGCTCGCGCGCATGCTGGACGGGCCGGCAAAGCCGATTGAACTGGTCAAGCTCTCCGATTCCGTCTACTGCGGCCTCTACGAAAATGGCGAATGCGCAATCGCTGCGCTGTGGAATATCCGTGGCAAGACGACTCTCGCAATGCCCGAAGATGCCGACGGCGTCACTAGCTACAACTTCTTCGGCGAGCCATTCGCTGAGCAGAACCGCATTGTCACTATCGATACCGCGCCAATCTATCTTCGCGCTAATGGTCTCAATGCCGCAGCATTGAAGGCAATGATCAATCGCGCTAAACTCGATGCGTCATCTGTCCACATCTTCGGCGAACTGGAGAAGAGCGCAGATGAAGGACTCGTGCTGGCTGTATACGCCGATAATGGCGGTGTCGCAGGCCAGAAAATCAGCGTCAAAGTGACGAGTCTACCCGATGGATGGAAATTGAGTACTACGACTTGGGATGGCGTCAGCAAAAAAAACACGCCGCCACGCGCGGTATTTCCCGTTGCCAACATCGGTAATACCGACGCACAGAGTGTCTTCACGGTAGTATTCAATGACGGCGAAGCGCGCGAAATCGCAATTCCGCGCTTCATCTCCGCAGATAGCTTTGCTATCCCGCCAGCTGTATCAGCTCTTGCTGCGCACGTAACCAAACCGCGCGTCATCGACGGCAAGCTCGGCGAGTGGAGCGCAACGCCTTCCGCTTGCTCCGCATATCATGGGCAAGTCAAATTCGGTAAAGACAAGTGGAAGCACACGGCCGATCTAGCCGCATTCGCATACTTCGCTTGGGATGACACCAACCTCTATGCCGCATTCCGCATCATCGATGATAAAGTCGTGCGTTTTGCTGCCCCCGGCTCTTCCTGGCAATCCGATGGCGTCGAACTCTTCCTCGGACTCGATCCGGATGCCCCACGCCATCAATCCGCCGAGACCAGCCGCATGGGCGATACCGACTTCCAGATCTTCCTCGCACCCGGTACGCCGGATGGTAAATACCACTCCGCTACTGCCGCAATCGCGGGACGTAACGGCACGCCGAATATCACAATTGCGTCATCATTGACCGATGACGGGTATCTCCTCGAAGCCGCTATCCCATGGCGCGAACTCAAAGCTGACTTCAAGCCGGTCGCCGGCAAGAAAATCATGATGGGATTCCAATGCACTGACACCGACGAACCCGGCGTCTCCACCAGCAAGAAAACCTACTGGACGGGCGATGAATCAAACTATAACTCCCCGCTTAACTGGGGAAAACTCGAACTGATGAGGTAACTTAACGGATGTAAACGGATGTAAACGGATGTAAACGGATGTAAACGGATGTAAACG
>CAVGNO010000090.1:0-1201 GCA_963630475.1 Blautia faecis
AGAATCAATTAGCACGGGAAATATGGATTACAAATCCATGTATTGACGCAACAAATCACGGCCACGGCTGATGCGTGACTTCACAGTTCCGACAGCGCAATTGAGCAATTTTGCAATCTGCTCATAGTCCAATTGCTTGATATTGCGCAGGAGAACCGCTTCGCGATAGCTGTCTGGCAAATGCTTCATCGCTTCATGCAACCGCCGGGTTGTTTCTTCGAAGTCATATCGCTGATCCGGCAACATCTCGCGGTCGGTTAGCTCGATCTTGAGTTTTTTGTCGGAATTGCCGGGAATCTCGAGCGGCGCGTCAATGCTGTCATTGAGCTTGACGCCACGTATGCGCTGCCAGCGGAATTTGTTATTGCATAGGTTGATGACTATGCGATACATCCATGTCGTGAATTCGGAGTCGCCGCGGAAACTGGGCAATGCGCGATGAATTCTCACGAATGTGTCCTGTACGACTTCCTCGGCATCCTCGCGATTGCTGAGTGTTCCGTATGCGATCTGATATGCACGACTATAATGACGATGCACTAATTCGGTAAATGCATCCTCGTCATTATTCTTCTGAAAATCATGCACTAATTCGCGGTCACTCTTCATCTATCGCGTTACCTGATGCTTTTGACTAATGAATAAAAGATCTGTTCCGAAATATCTTGAAAAACAATAACCTAAAAGAGAAAAAGCAAATGTGTATTCATTGCGGAGGAGAATAAGGACCCCGTCCGCAATGAATGACTGTGTGAGTAGTATCACACGATTTCGTGGAGTTAGAGAATTTTGCGTCAGAACGAGGAATTTCGAGGGAGCGTACCGGGAGTACGTGACCGAGAAATGACGAAGTGCTGGCGCAAAAGAATCAACACCACGGAATCGGGGATTATTTCGCAGCGGCTTTAATCAGCGCAACGAAATCCGCCGGCTTGAGCGCGGCACCGCCGATCAGACCACCGTCGATGTCCTTCTGTGCCAGCAAGCCTTCGGCATTGGAGGGCTTCATGCTGCCGCCGTAGAGAATGCGGGTTGCTTCTGCGACATCGCCATTGTACATCTTTGCCAGCAGCGCGCGGATGCCGGCATGGACTTCCTGCGCTTGCTCGTCAGTCGCGACTTTGCCAGTTCCGATTGCCCAGACCGGCTCGTAAGCGATGATGACATTAGCCATCTGTTCTGCGGTGACATCGGCCAGATC
>CAVGNO010000090.1:1211-7796 GCA_963630475.1 Blautia faecis
CCGCGAGGGTTTCGCCAACGCAGAGGATGACGGTCATGCCGGCAGCAAGTGCCGCTTTGACGCGCTGATTGACAGTTTCGTCGGTTTCGCCGAAATACTGGCGGCGTTCGCTGTGGCCGATAATGACGGTTTTGACGCCCATTTCGGTAAGCATTGCAGCGGAGATTTCACCAGTGTATGCGCCGTTGGCTGCCCAGTGGATATTCTGTGCGCCGACCTTGATCGGAGTACCCGCAGTGGCTTCCAGGACCGCCGAGAGAGAAGTGAAGGGCGGGCAGACAATGACTTCCGGTGCGCAGCATGGGCAACTGGACGCACAACCGCATTCGGCTTTGATGCCGGCGATGAGCTCTGCGCCTTCCTTGGCGGTCTTGTTCATCTTCCAGTTGCCGGCAATAATCTTCTTACGTGCCATAATGTAAATTTCTCCTGTAGAAATGTAATGAGTGAGTCAGGAGGCGCAAGTTGCTACGCTTCCTGACTCGCTCTGATTAATTATTTGTCATCCAGTGCATCGCAGCCCGGCAAAATCTTGCCTTCGAGGAATTCCAGGGATGCGCCACCGCCAGTGGAGATGTGCGACATCTTGGAAGCAAGACCGCTCTTGTTCACTGCGCTGACCGAGTCACCACCGCCGATGACGGAGACTGCGCCATTCTTGACAGTTGCGTCCGCAACCGCTTGGCAGACAGCCATCGTGCCTTGTGCGAATGCCGGCATCTCGAAGCAGCCCATCGGGCCATTCCAGACGATGGTCTTTGCAGTTGCGATGATGTCGGTGTACTTCTTGATGGTCTCCGGACCGATATCGAGACCCATCCAGCCCTCCGGGATATTGAGGCCGACAACCTGCGTGTTGGCGTCCGCGGCAAATTTGTCTGCAGCGATATTGTCGATCGGCAGGACGAAATCAACGCCTGCGGCTTTGGCATCCGCCAAAGTCTGCTTTGCGGTCTCGATCAGCTCGTCTTCGACCAGTGATCCACCGATTTGATAGCCCTGCGCTTTCAGGAATGTGTAAGCCATGCCGCCACCAATCAGGATGGCATTGACTTTCTTCATCAAGTTTTTGAGGACTTCCAGCTTGCCGGAGACTTTCGCGCCGCCGATGATTGCAACAAACGGCTTCTGCGCATTCTCAACCGCATTGCCCAGGAAGTTGATTTCCTTCTCCAGGAGGAAGCCGGCGACGCACGGGCCGCCCTTGGCCTTCATGTATTTGCAGATGGAGCAAGTAGATGCGTGATCGCGGTGTGCGGTGCCGAATGCGTCATTGACATAGACATCGCCGTAGCTGGCCAGCTTCGCGGCCATCTCTTGCTTGAGCGCCTTGTACTCGGCTTTCTTCGCTTTGGCCTCTTCGTCGCTCAAACCATCAGTCTTTGCCTTGCCCTCTTCGCCCTTGTGGAAGCGCGTATTCTCGAGCATCAGGATCTGTCCCGGCTGCAGTGCAGCGGCTTGCGCATCTGCATTCATGCAGTCATCCGCAAATTGAACCGGCTTGCCCAGCTCTTTGGCGAGGTAGTCAGCACACGGCTTCAAGCTGAACTCCGGAGCGACTTTGCCTTTCGGGCGGCCCAGATGGCTCATCAGAATCAACGCAGCACCCTGTTCGAGGACGTACTTGATGGTCGGCTCGGCAGCCTTGATACGGGTGTCATCAGTGATTTCCTGCTTCTCGTTCAGCGGAACGTTGAAATCAACGCGCATAACGACCTTCTTGCCTTTCAGGTCGATGTCACGCACGGTTTTCTTGTTCATTATAATACTCCTTCACCTCAATGGTTCAAGTTGGCCGTATTTTCAGATGCGGCATTGCATTTTTCGGAAATTGCGGTTAATATAATACAAAAGTATCATCTGGAATACGCCGCAGCAACGCGAAAAACTATATTATGCGCTCGGTCGAAAAATAATGCAGGAGTTGCCGCTTTGATGAATTCTACACGCAGAGTATATTTTGTTTCCGGGATAGACACCGGAATTGGCAAGACGATTGCAACTGGATTGATTGCGCGCTCACTGATGCGGCGAGGCCACGATGTCATTACCGTCAAGATGGTCCAGACTGGCAATGACGGCTTTTCCGAGGATTTGGATTTGCATCGCAAAATGTGCGATGGCGTGACTTATCCCGAGGATGCCGAGGGCTGGACTGCTCCGCAGATATTCAAATTTCCCTCATCGCCGATGCTTGCGGCGGAGCTGGAACACCGTAATGTCGATATTGCCGCGATACGCAATGCCGTGCACGAGTGTGCCGCACGGCATGAGATTGTCCTTGTCGAATCGGCCGGTGGATTGGATGTGCCGCTGAATGCCGAAATGCTCTCGGTCGATCTCGCCGCAGCAGAGCACTGGCCGCTGATTTTAGTGACATGCGGACGGTTGGGCTCAATCAACCACACGCTATTGTCGCTTGAAGCGGCGATAAATCGCGGCATGCGCATTGCCGGCATTGTCTACAACTGGTATCCCGATGCCGATCCGCTGATTGACCGCGATACACCGGCGTACACGCTCGGATATATGCACAGACGCGGATATGACATTCCGCTCGTGCGTATTCCGCAAGTCGCACAAGAAGCACCGTATCCGGACATCGATTTTGAAGAAATTTTCGCATAATGCAAGACGACAAATTACAATTTGAGCGCACGCACATTTGGCATCCGTATGCGTCATTGAAGACGCCGCCGCCAGTGCGTTTGGCAAAATCCGCATCGGGAGTATATATCACGCTTGCGGATGGCACGCGGTTAATAGACGCTGTCTCCAGCTGGTGGTGTGTCGCGCATGGCCATAATCACCCTGCGATTACCGAAGCGATTCGCCGCCAAAGCGAGAAGCTCTCGCACGTGATGTTTGGCGGATTCACGCATGACGCGGCAATAGATCTTGCGCAGGAGCTCATCAAGCTGACGCCGCCGGGACTCAATCGAGTCTTTTTTGCGGATTCCGGCTCCATTTCAGTCGAAGTCGCCGCGAAGATGGCAGTGCAATATCACAATGCATTGGGGCATCCCGAACGATCGCGCTTTCTAGCGCTCAAGGGCGGCTATCATGGCGATACGTCGCTTGCGATGGCACTTTCCGATCCGGACGGCATGCATGTGCTTTTCCGCAATATCATGACGCAGCACTTTTTTGCGGAGAAGCCGGCAGTGCATTTTGGCGAAAAGTGGCATGAAGACGAGACATTTGCGTCGATTCGCAAGATGATAGTAGCGCACGCTGGGCAGATTGCCGCAATCATCTGCGAACCGATATTGCAAGCCGCGAATGCGATGAATTTTTATCATCCGCAATATCTGCGTGAGATGCGCAAGCTCTGCGATGAATTTGGCATTCTGCTGATTTTTGATGAAATTGCCGCAGGATTCTATCGCACTGGGCCGCGCTGGGCGCAGGATCATGCCGGCGTGACGCCTGATATCATGACTGTCGGTAAAGCAATTACTGGCGGCCATCTGACTTTAGCGGCAGCTGTCGCATCCGAACATGTCGCACAAGTGATTTCTGACGGCACGCCATCGGCATTTATGCATGGGCCGACATATATGGCAAATCCGCTGGCATGCGCAGCCGGCGTTGCTTCGCTCAAGCTTTTTGCGCAGAACGACTATGCGCGCAAAGTCGCTGCAATTGAAGCGCAGCTCAAGGAGCAGTTGGCGCCCGCATCTACACTACCAAATGTCAGCGATGTGCGTGTAATCGGTGCTTGCGGCGTAATTGAGACAAAGCGCTTGCCCGATCAAGCGGCTATCGATCGCGTCATCGACCAATATGGAGTGTGGTTGCGGCCATTCTGCAATTTCATCTATACAATGCCGCCGTTGATTACAGATGCCGCGCAATTAGAGCAAATCTGCGCTGCGATGCGCGCGCTTGCCGCGTGCCCGCCTGGTCCCGAATGCGATAGCGATTTCCACGAATGAGTAGTTTTTACTGTGTCAAAATGCGTTCCTCGCGCGCCGGAGAACATATCTCGGGCGCAGAGAAAATCGTCCCTGCGGAAGCATTGCCGCGCACAATGGGGATTCTGGCGGAGCGCGCACTTTCGCATTCAAAGGGCGTGCCGGACTTCATCAATATTAAAGTCGAGAGCCCGGCCAGCTTGATTCATCTGCCCTCTTTGAATGTCACGACCAATGTGACGCATAGCGCGCAAGAGGGGATTGCGTTGGCCGCAGAACTATTGCGCGATGCGGGAATTACGCGCATCGCCGAGATAATGGCGCTCTTCGAAGAGAGTTACTCGATGCGCGGCGCAATGCTCGTCGATGCCGATACGCTCGAAAGGTTGGAGCCGGACCGCAATCGCGGAGTGCGCGCGACTTATATGGATGACGCAGAGTCATTGCAAAAGGGCACTGCGTCGGGAAAAAATCATTATGCCGAAGCAATTGTCCTAGCGACAAAAGTGCAATACGCGCCAGGAATCGTCGGTGAAATCTGCGTCTCGGATGACCCTAACTACGTCACCGGATATGTCGCAACGCGCGCTATCGGCTATCAGCGCATTACTGTGATAAAAGAACATGGATCGCCATGCGGCGGACGCATCTTCCTCTATCGCGGTGCGCGCGAAGATGTCGCAAAGACAATCGAATTCCTTGAAAAACAGCCGGTAATTGTCGATAATGTGCCGATTCTGCCGGCGATTACACACGAGAAACGCATGGATGGCATCGCTGATGAACTCGCGAAAATTCGCGCGAATGGCCTCGAACGCAAATGCCATCAGATGGAAGAGTTGCCGACTGGACCGCTGACTGTGCGTGATGGAAAGAGACTGCTGGTGATGTCCTCCAATGACTATCTGGATTTAGCGCGTCATCCCGATGTGATGCACGCTGCTGCGGATGCCGCGATGAAATGGGGCGCCGGCAGTGGCGGCGCGCGTTTGACGACTGGCACTCAGCCCCCGCATGTCGCATTGGAAGCGCATCTAGCGCGTTTCAAGAGTACGGAAGCCGCGCTGGTGTGGGCGACGGGATACATGGGCAATGTCGGCATCATCTCGGCATTAGTGTGCAAGGGTGATGCAATTATTTCGGATGAGCTCAACCATGCATCCATCATCGATGGCTGTCGCTTAAGTGGTGCGGATGTCTTCATCTATCGCCATAATGACATGGCGGATCTGCAGCGCAAATTAGCTTGCTGCCGCGAGCATCGCCGCCGTCTGGTCATCTCGGACGCAGTCTTCTCCATGGATGGCGATTTGCTCAATCTCCCGGAATTCCTCCGGATCTGCCGTGAACATGACGCATTTTCGATGATAGATGAAGCGCACTCTACTGGCGTGCTTGGCGCAACCGGCCGCGGATTATGCGAGCATTTCGGGTGCGAAAAGCCAGATTTGCTGATGGGCACTCTCTCAAAAGCACTTGGCGCGGAAGGCGGATTCCTCTGCGCATCAAAGCTGCTAATCGATTATATGCGCAACCGATCGCGTTCATTCATCTTCTCGACTGCGCCTAGCGCTGCCGGAATGGCGGCTGCTGATGCCGCACTGACACTGCTTGAACGCGATCCTTCGCGCGTTGCGCAATTGCAGGAGAATATCCGATTCTTCCTCGCGGAATTGAAAAAACGCGGCATAGATGCGTCCTCGCAAAGCGCAATTGTGCCAATTATGATTGGCGATGAAGTGCGCGCAATGGCGATTGCTGACGCTTTGCTGAAACGCGGAATACTGATTCCGGCAATTCGCTATCCGACCGTTGCGCATGGCGCCGCGCGTTTGCGTGCAACCGTGATGAGTGCGCATACGCATGAGCAGCTGACGGCAGTCGCTGACGCAATCCATGATGTCCTGGAGGCCACGAATCATGAATAATTCCATCACTCCAAATGAAGCCGCCGAACGTATAGTTGGCGGTGGTGCAATTACGCGCGAAGAAGCGCTCGCATTGCTCCTGTATGCCGACCGCAAGGAATTGCATGATGCCGCGCATCGCGTCACTAAAGCATGCACTCCGCAAGTCTTCGACTTCTGCGGCATCGTCAATGCACGTAGCGGTAAATGTTCGGAAAATTGCAAGTGGTGCGCGCAATCCGCTCACTGGAAGACTAATTGCGATAACTGGGGATGGATTGGCGCCGATGCATGCATCAAAGCCGCAAAGGAAGCCGAAGCTAATGGCGCAGTGCGCTTCGGGATTGTCACATCCGGACGCAGCCAGACGCCAGCGCAAATCGACGAAATCTGCGATGCATTGCGACAGATGCGCAAACAGACTCATATCCATCTTTGCGGATCGCTCGGATTGCTTGACGAAGCATCGCTGGCAAAGCTGAAGGATGCGGGATTGGAGCGCGTCCATTGCAATATCGAGACTGCGCCCTCGCATTTTGCTGCGTTATGCTCAACACATACGATCGAGGAGAAAATCCGCACACTGCGCAGCGCACGCAAACTCGGCATGCAAATCTGCTCCGGCGGCATCATCGGCATGGGCGAGACGCCAGAACAGCTGGTCGAATTCGCATTCACATTGCGCGAAATCTCGCCGGACTCAATCCCCGTCAATATCCTCCATCCGATTCCCGGCACGCCGCTTGCCACTCAAGCAAAAC
>CAVGNO010000090.1:7806-8420 GCA_963630475.1 Blautia faecis
ATCGACGACATCGCAATTCTGCGACTGGTCAACCCTGCGACGCCACTGCGCTTCGCCGGCGGCCGCACATCATTGAGCGACGACGATGCCGCAAAAGCAATCTATGTCGGCATCTCCGCCGGTATTGCCGGTCCGCTGCTCACAACACCCGGCGGCGATTATAATGATGACCGGCATCTCGCACAACTTGCCGGATATGCCATCGCGAAAAATACTCTCCAGAATCCGCGGAGTTGATTCTTTTGCGTCAGAATCGGTCATGAGTGCGAATTTTCAATCCAGTCGGTGAGCGCACGTCCGCAATGCTTGATGTATTTGAAGAAGTGAGTTTTGCAAAATATTTTGGCATTAAGCCGGTCGAGAAAATAGCGGAAATCCTCGCCAAATTTGACACACAAAAAAACAGGGCGGTGCGGTGACGCATCGTCCTGTTTAACGATAGAGATTTGGAAGTGGGAATTACTTCTCGAGATCTTCCTTTGTCACTGGGAGCTTTTCGACTTGAGCGGCCAGTTCGGTGCCTGCGCGGAATTTGACGACTTTGCGCGGTGGAATCTGGACGATGGATTCGGGATGGCGCGGGTTGCGGCCGATACGCGGGCGCTGAGTGATGA
>CAVGNO010000091.1:0-1121 GCA_963630475.1 Blautia faecis
GCGTGAACTGCTCGCGCCCTTGCCTGACTTCCAACTGCAATTGCTGCTTCTTCAATTGCAACGTCGGCAGATAACGCTCAAAACGCTTCAACGAATCGCGTTGAGCCTTCAGTTCATTTTTTGTGAGCTTTATCTTTGACATGGTGACGTATTACCCAAGTACTAGCCCTTCTTCGGCCAGTATTTCTCAATCATCTCGGTCTTGATGCCAGTCTCCGCCGGCTCAAAACAATCCGAAAGAATCTTCCAGCCGTTGTCCAACGCTTGCTCCAACGGGATATTGACCTGCAAATCCATCATCTGCTGCTCGAAAAGATGACCGTATTTGAGCAATTTGTTATCCCATGACGACATGCGGAAGCCCATCGACTGCTTCTCCAGCGCGTCCTTGAACTCCGAATAGAGCCGAATCATCGTGTCCATCAATGTCCGGTGGTCATCACGCGTGCGGTTATTGACTTGCTGCTTCAAACGCGACAGCGACCCAAACGGCTCAATGCGCCCGCCACGCAGATAGAACTGCCCTTCGGTGATGTAGCCGGTGTTGTCCGGAACTGGGTGCGTGACATCATCGCCAGGCATCGTCGTCACCGCCAAGACTGTGATTGAACCCGCTCCTTCGCCGGCAAACTGCACAGCCTTCTCATAACGCGACGCCAGCTGGCTATACAAATCGCCCGGATAGCCGCGGTTGGAAGGAATCTGCTCCATCGTAATCGCAATTTCCTTCAGCGCATCCGCAAAATTCGTCATGTCCGTCAAGAGTACTAACACGCGCTTCTTCTGCTGCACTGCAAAGTACTCGGCAGTCGTCAGCGCCATATCCGGAACCAGCGTGCATTCAACCGTCGGATCAGATGCCGTGTGCACAAACATCACTGTACGCGGCAAAGCGCCGTGCTCATCCAGCGTATTGCGGAAATAGAGATAGTCGTCATACTTGAGTCCCATGCCGCCCAAGACGATGACATCGACTTCTGCCTGCATCGCAATACGCGCGAGCAGCTGGTTGTACGGCTCGCCAGGCACCGAGAAAATCGGCAGTTTCTGGCTCTCAACCAACGTGTTGAAGACGTCGATCATCGGAATGCCAGTACGAATCATCTTGCGCGGAATAATAC
>CAVGNO010000091.1:1158-8241 GCA_963630475.1 Blautia faecis
GAATAATACGGCATGCCGGATTGACGGACGGTCCGCCAATGTCCGTCATGTTGTCTGTTAGCGACGGACCATTGTCGCGCGGCGTGCCATTGCCGGTGAAAATCCGCCCGAGCAAATCCGGCGTCGCACTCAATTGCATCTGATGCCCCAGGAAACGCACTTCGGAATCGGTCGAAATGCCGCGCGCACCCGCAAATACCTGCAAAGACACCCGGCTGCCATCCAAGCGAATCACCTGCGCTAATGAAACATTGCCATTGCTGTTGATGATCGCAAGTTCACCATTGGCGGCATTGTCCGCTTCCAAAGTGATGACGTTGCCGCTGATTTGAATGATGTGGTTGTAAATCTTTCTCATCGTTGCCGTACATCCCCTGCTCTATTGCGCCAGCATCTCCATGACTTTCTTCTCCGCCGCATCAAATTCCGGCGAGTTCCAAGCCGTATAATTCCAGTCGATGAATGCCTGCCGCAGATGCGCAAAGAATCCACGCGCGTCATCCTTGCTGTCAAATTTAAATTCATGCCGCAGAATTGTCATCAACTGCCCGAAGACATGCTTCTGCCGCGGCGCGCTGCACGCGCTGTCGATTGGATCGAATGTATTCTGCTGCAGATAGACCGCATCCAGGAATTCGCTCTTCAAGTAGATTACGAAGTCGCTGATTGGCGTGCCTTCCTCGCCGACGACTTTCATCATCTGATCGACTTCGCTGCCCTGACGCAGAATCGCACGCGCTTCCTCGACCGCATGCTTGTCTACCGTGCTGGAGTACTTGCTCCAGGAATCCAATGGCGAAATCGCCGGATAACGCCGCGCATTTGCACGGTCACGCGACAATGCTAGGAAGGACCCCACGACTTTCAGCGTCGCTTGCGTCACCGGCTCCTCGAAGTTACCGCCGGCCGGCGAAACTGCGCCGCAAATCGTAATCGACCCGCGCTTGCCATTTTTGAGCTCGACTAACCCCGCGCGCTCATAAAATGCCGCAACCAAGCTCTCCAGATATGCCGGGAACGCCTCTTCACCCGGAATCTCTTCCAGACGCCCCGATTCCTCACGCAACGCTTGCGCCCAGCGCGAAGTCGAGTCAGCAAGCAACAGCACATTGAGACCCATCTGGCGGTAATACTCCGCCAACGTCACACTCGTGTAAATCGAAGACTCACGTGACGCAACCGGCATCGAACTCGTATTGCAGATGATGATCGTACGGTCAATCAGTTTGCGACCTGTGCGCGGATCCTCCAAAACCGGGAACTCTTGCAGAATCTCAACGACTTCACCCGCACGCTCACCGACGGCCGCGACAATCACGATGTCCGCTTCAGAACGCTGCGAAAGCGCGTGCTGCAACACTGTCTTGCCCGCACCAAACGGCCCCGGCGTACAGAATGTCCCGCCCTTGGCCACCGGGAAGAATGTGTCAATCGAACGCACTTGCGTCACCATCGGCTCGGTCGGCAAAAGCTTCTCCTTATAACACGCAATCGGCACACGCACCGGCCAGGACTGTACGAGGAAAATCTCGCGCTCCTCACCCGCGTCATTGCTTGCTTTTGCTACCGCAGTCCGGATGTTGTAATTGCCTTTGGACGCTTGCCAAGTCAGATGCCACGTCCCGCGCCACGCAAACGGCAACATGATCTTGTGCTGGAAAATGCCCTCCGGAACTGTACCGACTTCATCGCCCGCCGTCAATTCCGCGCCGACCGTCGCTGTCGGAGTGTACTCCCATTCGCGCTTCTCATCCAGTGGATAAATGTATGTGCCACGCTTGAGAAACAACGACTTCTTCGCCATCGCCGGCAACGGATTCTGCAAACCGTCATACACTTGCGTCAGCAAACCCGGTCCCAGTTCCACCGAAAGCATCTGGTCGGTAAATTCAACTTTGTCGCCGACTTTGATGCCGTTAGTGTTCTCAAAAACCTGCATGTCCGCTTGGCTACCACGAACACGAATCACCTCGCTCTTGAGGCGCGTGCCGTCCGCCAAACACACAAATGCTACTTCATTCTGCATCACACTGGTATCGTATGCGACACTTACCATGTTGCCATTGACACCTGTGACATGTCCGGTTTTATGTGCTAGAGCCATTGCTTTCTTCCGTACATCCAATCTATTGTTGCCTGCCTAAAAATCGGCAGGGGAAAAATTCATCTATGCATTCGCGTCCGCATTGCGCACCGCCGCCGCATTCGCAAGAAGCTTCTCGATCACTTCAGTCGCAACTTGCTGCCCGCGCGTCTTGTCGTAATTGCGGCGCTGCTCTAAAATCATCAGCTTCAGCGCGTAAATCAAAACGCACTCAAAGTCGTAGTAACGCCCGGCTTCCAAGTTCGAGAGGAAATCCCACTGCATCGCTTCCCAGCCCTCCTGGCGCTGCGCGGCCTCCGGCAATGCAAGTACCGTCTCAAGACGCTTCAAATCGCCGGGAAATGCATCACTCTCACTCTTCAGCCAGCGATTGCCGTCGCACTCCAGACGCCGTGCACGCCACTGCACTTGCGCGTTAGTCATCACTGTCATCCACGCATACCAGCGCTTCAGGACACCATAGCGTTCGGCAAGTTGCTGCGCAATCACTCCGGGCTTGAGCGTGAGCACATGAATCACCGCCCACTCCTCCTCCTGGAGACGATCCGCACACTGCTGCTGAAACTGCGCGTATGTCATCGCAGACGCCGCTCCCCCAAAGTTGAGCGTCGGCAATGAAGAAAGAAAATATACAAAATCTGAAGCCATCGGAAGTATATACCGGGGTTAAATCCGACCTGAAGCCATGCAGGACAAAACTACTTTTCTGCGATAATCGCAGTCAGCGCAGGCGAAAGATGCGTGCTAATCGCATCTACCAACGCATCGTCGCTGAAGTCATACACGACATCACTGCCAGTGAAGACCAGCTTGAAGCCCGAAGCTAATGCACGTGACGGCGCTAATGTGACATGCTCCCGCAAATCCGATGCCAACTGCGCTTTCACCGACTCCTCTAATGCCGAAAGCTGCGATGCGGAAACCAATACCCTGATGTCCGACTCATTGCCTTCCTTCTGCACAAAGTTGCGGCATAAATCCGCAATAATCCCCGCGACCGCATTGGTGTCCAGCGACGCTTTCAGCAAATTGCCGACCGCTGCACTCACACGCTCCGAAAGCGTCTCACGCACTTCGAGCAATAACTGACGCCCCGACTGCCGTAACGCTTCCTCCGACTTCTGACGCATCGTCTCACACTCTAAACGAGTGTCCGATAATAACTTCGTCGCTTCCGCTTTTGCGTCAGAGACAATCTTCTCCGCGTCGGATTGAGCCTGCGAAATAATCTTTGCGGCTTCTTCCTCGCCCTTCCGGATGCCATCGCGGTCAATCCGCTCCAATAATGCCTGCAATTCGTCTGCCATGGTGTCAGCGTCTCCCTGTAAGCTCGGCAAAAAAGGTCACGTCCTTACTCAATCCAGTCCAAAATACCAGATTTTTCGGACGACGACATAATATAACGGAATTGCTAGGAATTCGAAGCAGTTTTTTGAAGAAAAATAAAAAATTTGTTTCAGTTTTACATAATCTGTAAAACTCGCGCGTCAAAACCGCAAATCACGCACGCTCTCCGCAGCAAAATCGCCGGAGTCAATGCGTCAAAATGCGCTCAAAATCTCGTTTTTACGTTAAATCAGCAAAATGCGCGCCGATAAATTGCCGCAGTGCTTCCGGCTCGACTGCGACGCTCATGCCGATATGGCCTGCTGAAACGCAGATATAATCAAATAATTGCGCAGTTTCGTCGATATATGTCGGGAACTGCTTCTTCTGTCCGATTGGTGAGCATCCGCCGTGGATATATCCAGTTAGCGGACACAGCTCTTTTTGCGCAATCATCTCGATCGATTTCTGCCCGGCGGCCTTCGCCGCTTTCTTGAGATTTAGCGATGCGTCACCGGGGATGACAAAGACGAAGTACTCGCGCGGCGTACTACGCGTCACCAGCGTCTTGAACACTTGCTCCGGCGCTACGCCGATGCGTCCGGCAAGCGTAATTGCATCCAGCTTGCCGTCCGAAACATCGCAGCTCTTGACTTCAAACGGTATATGCGCGTTTTCAAGCAAGCGCATCACATTGGTCTTTGGTATATCTTTCACGGCCGCGCGAAGTTATTTCAAGTGCTCAGGCACGCTTACGCCATGTACTAACTCGGCGAATTCCTCGCGCTTGCGAATCAGCCAGTGCTGTCCGTCCTTGACCAATACTTCGGCTGGCCGCAATCGTCCATTGTACTGATAGCTCATTGCATAGCCGTATGCGCCTGCATTCTCCACGACCACCAAGTCGCCGACGCCAAGATTTTCCGGCAACATGCGATCCCGCACCCAGAAGTCGGTGTTCTCGCAAAGCTGCCCGCACATTCCCAATGGTCGACGCGGCTCATTTTCGCGCCCATTCACATAGATGTGGTGATATGCGCCATAGAGCGCAGGACGCGCCAGAACATTCATGCCGATATCAGTGCCGATGATGCGCGAATACGAATCCTTCACCGTATGGACACGCCCAATCACATATCCTGCGTCTCCGACAAAATACCGCGCTGGCTCCATCATCAGACGCGGCGGCTTCAAACCGTACTCCTTAATCTTCTGACGGAAGACGCGCGCGACATTTTCCGCTGCTTTATCGACATCCAGCACGTGGTCGCCCGGCTTATACGGAATGCCCAGTCCGCCGCCTAAATCGACAAATTCGAAATCGATTCCCAGTTCGCGACCTGCTCGGCCGATGAGATCCATAATCAGCCCAGTGATATAGCCGAAGTACTCCGGATCGCGAATTGCACTGCCCGGCATCATGTGCGCGCCAAAACGCTTTATGCCCGCATCGCGCGCGGCTTTGTATGCCGACAGCACTTGGTCGGGATGCACGCCGAATTTGGCGTCCGGCCCCGCATTGCAGACAAATGCGCCGACTTCGCATTGGCCATAGCCGGGATTCACACGGAATGACAGCACTTCCGGCTTGCCGTATTTCAATACACGTGGCAAGAGGCTGATGTCGTCCAGATTGAAAATCACTCCCGACTCAATGCCCTGCCGTATATCGTCATCCGAGAGGAAATTGCCCGAGAACATGACGTCCTCGCCTCCCAGGCCAATTGCTTTTGCTAGCTGAATCTCATACACAGACGCGGCATCAATGCCCGCGCCTTCCTGACGCAATATGTTCGCAATCGCTAGATTGTTATTCGCTTTGATTGCGTAGAAAAAACGAAAATTCGGATAATGCTTCTTAAACGCCGCAAGCGCACGCCGGAAATTTTCGCGAATGCGCGTCTCGTCGTATACATACAATGGCGTGCCATAACGCTCCGCTAAATCGCTTACTGCAACACCGCCAATACTAATCTGCTGATTCTCTGCAATTTCCATTTATGTCGGGAATCTATTGAAGCCGAGCCATAAAAACACCTCATGGCCCGGCATGTTTTGCGGCAGCTTCATTCACTTCACTTTCGCAAATAAAGCCGCCGCGTATTCAGTCTACCATTGATTGATCTCTACTTGCCCCGGCTCCAAGCCAAGCGGCAATGCATCCGGACGCTTGCAAGTGCTCTTCAGCTCAATACGCGCATGCGCATCGCTGGACTTCTGGAAGGAGAGCATAATCTCAAGCACGTGGTAAGCCAGCTCACCGCACACGCGATGCGGACGCCCCACTTGCATGGAGTACGCCATCTCGGCCGCGCCAATCGAACGGCTGTTTTCCGTGTAGATGTGGCTCAACGGCATATCCTTCCAATCCTCGTAGCCATTGCGGTAAACCCGCACCGGCCCGTCGAATGTATTCGGATCCGGAACCTGCATCGAACCTTCAGTACCGTAAATCTCAATCGGGCAATGGCCGTGCTTATAGACGTCAAAGCTCGTGATGACTGTGATGACTGCGCCATTGCAGAACTCAATGATGCCAGTCAAGTGCGTCGGAACCGTCACCGGATAACGGTCATACGGCTTGTAGATGTCCTTGTAAGTCTCCGAGACTTCCGCGCCCAATGTACGATAGTCGTACTTCTTGGTCGTGACCGCAGTGACCGCTTTCGCCGGACCAAGCAGATTGACCAGCGCTGTCATGTAATACGGTCCCAAATCCAGCATCGGACCTGCACCGTAGTCAAAGAAGAATGGCGCTTGTCCCCACTTCTCCGGACCGCGTCCCAGCACCATCGCAGTGCCGCTCAACGGCTTGCCAATCCATCCGTCATCCAGGACTTTGCGCGCAGTCTGCTGACCACCACCCAGGAATGTGTCCGGTGCGCAACCGACGCGCAGACCGAGCTTCTTGCCCAGCTCAATCACTTCAGTCGCCTGCTCCATATCGACGCCGAAGGGCTTCTCCGAATAAGCATTCTTGCCCGCCAGCAATGTGTCCTTCGCAATCTTGTTGTGGACTTGCGGCGGAGTGAGGTTCAAGACAATCTCAATCTCCGGATTGGCCAGCAACTCCTCGTTGGTCACGGCCTTCACGCCGTACTTCTCTTCCTTCGCTTTCGAACGCTCCGGGATGATGTCCGAGCAATTCACGACTTCAATCAGCGGGAATTTCTTCGACGCATTGAAATACGTGTCACTGATCATCCCGCAGCCGATAATTCCGACTTTGGTCTTCTTCATAAAAACTCAAAACCTCCTGTCACAAAATTATTTACGGCCGCGCGCCAAGCCATTGCGAGTCATGTACTCGTAGCTCTCGCGAATCGCTTTCCACATCTCGACTTCGCAGTAGTCCAGCTCGACAATGACCGCCTCGACCTGCTCCGGCGCAGCCGCAATCAACTGCGGAATCGGCAACGTGCCAGTGCCCAGCGGCAACAAGTCAATCTTCATATCCAGCAAGCCGTTCTTCATGCCGTCATTCTTCGCCTGCTGCTTGCAGACACCGTCCTTCATGTGCAACAGGATTGTGCGGTCCGCAAACTTCTTGAGCATCTCAACCGCATCCTCAGTGCCGCGGTTGGTCGACCAGAAGCAATCCATCTGGAATTTGACATTCGGAACCATCTCGGCATAGCTGTCGTACTTGATGC
>CAVGNO010000092.1:0-928 GCA_963630475.1 Blautia faecis
TTGTCACAGCCATTACCAAATTGGATGGGCTTGATAATGACATGCGGCAACGCATTCTTCAGATCGTGCTTGAGATCTGAGAATACACGCAATCCTCCTGTGTAAGCAGGACCAACGAAGGCTCATAGTCGCTGTCGTACGGTCTGTGTCCGAAGCCAGACGCCATCTTTGAAGACGCGAAGTTATAGTGCAAAAGAATCAACTCTACGGAATCAGGATGCAACATTTGGCGTCGGGGGATGATTTATGCATTAAATTGTGCGCTTGTACGCATTGTGCGTCGAATTACGCATTAATCAAGCGATTTCATCCGGATACGGCAAACATTAGCAGTTGCAATTATGAGCGAAGAAACATTGTCCAAGGCTTATGCGCCCTCGGAAGTCGAGAGCAAGTGGTATAAGAAGTGGGAAGAGCGCGGATACTTCAACGGGAAGGTCTGCAGTGGCAAAGAACCATATACGATCGTTATTCCGCCACCAAATGTCACTGGCATGCTGACTTTGGGGCATATTCTGAATAACACATTGCAGGACATTTTGATTCGTTTTGAGAAGATGCGCGGTCGTGAGACATGCTGGGTTCCGGGCATGGATCACGCGGGCATTGCGACTCAAGCAAAAGTCGAAGCGATGCTCAAGAAGGAGCGCAATTTGACGCGCTATGACCTCGGTCGTGAAAAATTCCTCGAGGAAGTCTGGGCATGGAAGGAGAAATACGGCGGCAAGATTATCAAGCAGTTGCGGACAATCGGCACTGCATGTGACTGGCCGCGCGAGCGCTTCACATTCGATGAGGGCCTCTCGAAAGCAGTTCAGGAAGTCTTTATTCGCCTTTATAACGAGGGGCTCATTTACCGTGGTCACCGCATTATCAACTGGTGCCCGAAATCCCGCACTGCGTTGTCGGATGAAGAGGTGATCTATCG
>CAVGNO010000092.1:938-1786 GCA_963630475.1 Blautia faecis
CCGTATGCCGATGGCAGCGGCTATGTGACGATTGCGACGACGCGTCCCGAGACGCTGATGGGCGATACCGCAGTTGCGGTCAATCCGAAGGATCCGCGTTATGAGGGCAAAATTGGCAAGATGCTCAAATTACCGCTGACTGACCGTGAAATTCCGCTGATAGCGGATGAATATGTCGAGATGGAATTCGGTACTGGCGCGGTGAAGATTACTCCTGCGCATGATCCGAATGACTATGAAGTCGGAAAGCGTCATGGCTTGGCGATGCCGAATATCATGAATGACGACGGCACGATGAATGCGCTGGCTGGCAAGGACTTCGATGGACTGGACCGCAATATCGCGCGCAAACTAGTTGTCGAAAAGATTACCGAGATGGGGTTGCTGGAGAAGATTGAGGATTACACGCACCAAGTCGGTTACTCCGAGCGCGGCGGCGTACCGGTCGAGCCCCGCCTCTCCGATCAGTGGTTTGTCAAGATGGAAGAGCTGGCGAAGCCGGCAATTGAAGCGGTCACTTCGGGCAAGATCAAATTCTATCCGGAGCGCTGGGTGAAGACTTACTTGCACTGGATGGAGAATATCAAGGACTGGTGCATTTCGCGTCAATTGTGGTGGGGTCATCGCATTCCGGCGTTCTACTGCGATAAATGCAAGAAAGTGCATGTCGGCCATGAAGCGCCAGCGCAGTGCGAGTGCGGTTGCACGAGTTTCCATCAGGAAGATGATGTGCTTGACACGTGGTTCAGCTCCTGGCTGTGGCCATTCTCGGTCTTTGACTGGCCGAAGCAGACGCCGGAGCTGGAGTATTTCTATCCGACGAATACGCTGGTGACCGGACCGGACAT
>CAVGNO010000092.1:1796-5289 GCA_963630475.1 Blautia faecis
CTTCTGGGTCGCGCGTATGATCATGGCCGGATTGCATTTCACTGGGAAGATCCCCTTCCGCAATGTCTACTTCACTTCGATTATCCGCGATGCGCAGGGGCGCAAGATGTCCAAGAGCCTCAATAACTCGCCGGATCCGATCGATGTCGTCAATACTTACGGCGCAGATGCATTGCGCTTCACGATTATCTATCTTGCGCCGATTGGCCAGGACATCAAGTTCGCGAATGAGAAATGCGAGACTGGCCGTAATTTCGCTAACAAACTCTGGAATGTCGTGCGCTTCCGCTTGCAGCATGGTGTCTCCAATGATAAATGGAGCGACATCAGCAATCTGAGCGCGAAGGATTTGCGGCCGGATGACCAGTGGATTCTCTCTCGTTTGAACAAGATTATCGCGACTATCACGACTGACTTGGAGCAGTTCAACTTCAATGACGCAGTCAAGTCGCTCTATGAATTTGTCTGGAATGAATTCTGCGCATGGTACTTGGAATCCGCGAAGCCGGCACTGAATGCGCCTTCCGGTGAAAACAGCCCGACTTTGCAAGTCTTTGACTACTGCCTAGGCTCATTCCTGAAGCTGTTGCATCCATTCATGCCGTTCATCACCGATGAGCTCTTCCATCAGATGGGCTTCTGTGGCGAGGAAGACTCGATCATGATTGCGCAGTGGCCGAAATGCATGAGCGAGGAAGAGTTGAAACGCTTGGGCGTCACGGACGAAACTGAAAAGCTTGATGCGGCAAAATTCGAGCTGATTCGCGCAGTGCGTAATCTCCGTGCGAATTACCAAGTCGCGCCGAGCCGTGCAATCGACGTCGTTGTAACGCCCGCCGATGATGCTGCAAAAGCGTTTCTGGAACGCGACGAAGAGTCCTTCAAAGCGCTGCTCAACGCCAGCCAGGTCGTCTTTGGCGCACGTCCCGATGGACCGTGTGGTGTCGCAGTCTCGGCATTGGGCAACGCATTTGTCCCATTGGCCGGCATCATCGATGTCGCGGCCGAAGTCGCGCGTCTGCGCAAGCAGGAAGAAGAAGCGGTCAAATACATTGCAGTAATTGACAAGAAGCTCTCGAACACGAGTTTTGTCGAACACGCGCCTGCCGCAGTTGTCGAGACTGAGCGCACAAAGCGCGCGGAGACTGAAGAGAAGCTTGCGCGCATTCGCGAGCAGATCAAGTCATTCAACTAGGAATTATCGGGCTATGGCTACTGAAAAGGAAGAACTCAATGCGATTTTAGCGCCAGTCGGGCAGGAACACTTGTTGCGTTTCTGGGATGACTTGACTGGCGATGAACGCGAACAGCTGGCAGGGCAGATTCGCGCAATTGACTGGCCGAATGTGATGCATTGGTATCATGAAGTGACTGACAGTGCTGAAGCGGCCGCAGTGCCTTTTGAGCGCCTCACTCCTGCGCCGTATGTCGAGTTGCATCCGGCAGATGACGCAGCGCGCAAAAAGCTGGATGCCGCGCGCGAATATGGCAAGCAGCTGGTCTGCGCGGGAAAAGTCGCATGCTTCACAGTCGCAGGCGGGCAGGGCACGCGCTTGGGCTATGACGGCCCGAAGGGCACATACTGCTTCTCGCTGTTGCGCAATAAGTCGCTTTTCCAGTATTTTGCCGAAGCGATTGCACGCAATCAGGAAAAGTACGGTTGTATCCTGCCGTGGTATATCATGACGAGCCCGGCAAATAATGCCGCGACTGTCGCTTTCTTTGAGGAGAATAAGTATTTCGGATTGGATGCCGCAAATGTGCGCTTCTTCATCCAGGGGACGCTTCCCGGCTTTGACGCCAATGGCAAAGCGTTCCTGGAGACGAAATCGAGCTTGGCGCTGTTTGCTAATGGCCATGGCGGCACGCTGACTGCGCTGCGCGACTCCGGCACACTGGACGACATGAAGTCGCGCGGTGTCGAGTATCTCACATACTGGCAAGTCGATAACCCGATGGTTTCGGTGTGCGATCCGCTCTTCATCGGCTTGCATGCGCAAACTGGCTCCGAGATGTCCAGTCGCGCGCTGATTAAGCGCGATGCGATGGAAAAGCTCGGGCACTTCTGCTTGCTGGATGGCCACACCATCATCATCGAATACAGCGATATGCCGATGGATTTGCTGCAGAAGCGCGATGCGGACGACCGCCTCACATTCCGTGCTGGCTCTCCTGCAATGCATATTCTCAGCCGGAGTTTCATCGAACGCATCACCGCAGGCAAGCTTGCATTCAATCCGCATCGTGCGAATAAGAAGATTCCTTACATCGATGCCGACGGCAAACAAGTCAAGCCGGCTGCGCCGAATGGAACGAAGCTGGAATTCTTTATCTTTGACGCGTTGCCGCTGGCGAAGAATCCGCTGATTCTCGAGGCCGATCGCGATGAAGAGTTTGCGGCAATCAAGAATCCGGAGGGCAATGACTCGCCGATTTCATGCCGCCATGATTTGCTCGAACGCACTGCGAAGTGGCTGGGTGAATGCGGAGTCGAAGTGCCGCGCAATGCCGCGGGCGAAGTCGATGCCAGAATTGAGATTTCACTGCGCCGCGCAGTCGATGCAGAGGACATCGCAGAATTAGTCAAAAAGGGCGCTATCCCCGGCGTCATCCCCGCAGGCAGCACGATTTGTGTCGATTAGACCAAAAGGAGTTAGGTCGTTATGCTTCTTAAACCACATTGCAGACTGATTTTTGTTGGTGATTCGGTTACAGACATGGGGCGCTCCGGCAACCGCGGTGCAGGCGAAGTCTCACAAGGACTCTTCGATCCGCTGGGCAAGGGCTACCCGAATTTTGTCAATGCAATCCTGAATGGCTGGTCACCGGAATTGCACATCCACGTCATCAACAGCGGCAACAGCGGCAACAATGTGCGTGATCTGCTTGCGCGCTGGGATACTGATGTGATGGCATTCAATCCGGACTGGGTTTCCGTCTGCATCGGCATCAACGATGTGTGGCGTCAATTCGACTCGCCGGAGCAGAAAAATGAACATGTGAGTCCTGAGGAATACGAGGAAGGACTGGAGAAGCTGGTAGAGAAGACGCTGCCGCATGTAGACGGGATGAATTTCATGACGCCGTACTATATCGAGAGCAATCCGCAGGATGCGATGCGTGCGCGCATGGACATCTATGGCGCTGCAATGAAGCGTGTCGCCGCACGTCACAATCTGATCTGCGTCGATTTGCAAGCTGCATTCTGCGAAGCGCTCAAGCATCAGCATTCCGGATACTATGCGTGGGATCGCGTTCATCCGAATTGCCCCGGCGGCGCATTGATGGCGCGCGCATTCCTCAAAGCAGTCGGCTATGATTTTTGCGGATAAATTGTAGTGCGTGTGTTCCAGATCGTGCCGGTCGAGGGCACATTCGAGTTTATTGCCGCGTTGAAAAAAGCCGGCATCATCTGTTCCGCGCATATCTTCCCGTTTGGAGACCACGGAATGCTACGCGCAATCGGGACCGATGCCGGAGTATGGCAGAAATT
>CAVGNO010000092.1:5299-6555 GCA_963630475.1 Blautia faecis
CGCCAAGCACTCTCTGCAGAAGAATTCCACATCCAATACACTAATGGCGAACAAGGCCGGCGCGAAGGCGCATGGGCATAATGAAATTTACCATGAGCGAAAACTTCTTTACTGATAATCACGATCTCGAATTCCATTTCAATCATCTCGATTTGGATGAAGTGCTGCGGTTGCGGGAAAATGATTTTAACGATCATCAGCAATTCCCAGAAGCGCCGGAATCGCTGGATGCATCGCGGGAAAATTGCCGCAAGCGCCTTGAAGAAGTCGGTGAATTGTCCGCAAAGGAGTTCGCGCCACGCGCAACACAGGTCGATCGCGAAAATGTCCATCTGGCCAATTCCTGGGTAGAATATCCGCATGGCACACAGGAAAACCTCAAAGTGCTGCGCGAACATGGCCTCTGCGGTGTCACATTGCCGCGGCGCTATAACGGCTTGAATTTGCCAACGACGATCTATACGATGATGACCGAGATGGTCTCCCGTGCTGACGCATCACTCCAGAATCTCTTTGGATTGCAGTCAATTGCCGAGACGCTCTATCGCTTCGGCAGTGACGAACAGCGCGACCGCATGCTCCCACGCTTCGCTAGCGGTGAAGTCGATGGCGCAATGGCGCTGACTGAACCGGAATTCGGTAGTGACTTGCAGTCCATTCAGACGTATGCGGTCCAGGACGCGGATGGCAAGTGGCATATCAATGGCCATAAGCGCTTTATCACCAACGGGCGCGCTAAAGCTCTGCTGGTATTAGCGCGATCGGAAGAAGGCACGCGCGATGCACGCGGCCTCTCGATGTTCCTCGTCGAAGCATGCCCGCAGCTTAAAATCAGCGGTATCGAGGATAAGATGGGCTTGCATGGCTCCCCGACTTGCGAACTGACATTTAAGGATGTGCCTGCCGAATTGGTCGGAAGCCGCCGCATGGGGCTTATTCGCTACGTGATGAGCTTGATGAACGGCGCGCGCCTCGCAATTTCATCACAGGCCGTCGGTATCGCCGAAGCCGCATATCGCTGCGCACGCGCGTATGCAGCACAGCGCATCCAGTTCGGCAAAAGCATCGACCAGATCGGCGCAGTCAATGCAATGCTCGTGAGAATGCGCACTGCTGTGCTGGCCGGCCGTACACTGCTCTACACCACAAGCCGCTATGTCGATTTGCGCGATGTCCATGACGACCGGTGCCGCAATGGGATTGGCGACGACAATGATCGCGCGAAAGCACGCGAATACGGGCGCCTCGCCGACGCA
>CAVGNO010000092.1:6565-8193 GCA_963630475.1 Blautia faecis
GCCGACGCACTCACGCCTATCACGAAAGCGTTTACGACCGAGATGTGCAACCGCGTCGCTTACGACGGCATTCAAGTGCATGGCGGAAAGGGCTATATGCGCGATAAACTGGCTGAGCGCTACTACCGCGATGCACGCATCACCAATATCTACGAGGGCACGACGCAATTGCAGATTGTCGCTGCAATCGCGGGTGTCGTCAAACGCGCATTGAATCCCGTCTACGATGAATTAGCGGCATTGCCCTATACTGGCAAGCTGGCGGAATTGGCTGCGCAATTTGCAGCTGCTCGCAAGCAAGTCGGGGAAGCAGTCGCAAAAATCGAGTCTGTCAAGGACAATCCGCGTTTCTTCGACCAGATGGCATTTAGCGCAGTGCGCATGGAGACGATTGCATTCATCGGCTATTTGCTCTGCCGTGATGCACTCGATGCGCCCGAACGCATGCCGCTAGTGGAAGAATTCAAATCCGAGTATCTCCCGGAATTCGCTATGCATTTCCAATATGTGATGAATGGCGAAGTGCCAAACAGCGCAGTGCTGGAAATGTAAGTGCCGCGACGTCATATTTACGAATTTGTAACGATATAAATCGGTATGATTTTACCTGGTGCGCTGACGGAGAGTCAGCAGAAGCGTTCACAGCAATATTACTATAAATTCAGTACACTCAATGGTTTCTCCTACATGTGCGTAGGGGAGACCATGATGATATTGTTTGCAGTTCAGATGGGTGCGCCTAACTGGGTCATCACTGCCATGGGCGCGATGATCTATATTGGCTTCATGCTTCTCCCACTCGGGAAAGTCCTGACCAGCCACTATGGCGCCGCAATAACTCAAGGTATTGCGTGGGTGTGCCGTAATATCGCCGGCTGCTTTATCGCATCCGCGGCAATTGTCAATTATTTCGGCTATCATAACATCGCAATTGCGATGATTCTGTTGGGATCATTCACATTCTACGGCTTTAGAGCGGCCGGCGTAATCATGAGTCAGCCGCTGATTTGCGGTATCGCGAATCCGAAAACGCAGGCGAAAGTATGCGCGGTCGGAAATGCGCTCTTCTATCTTATGACCATCCTCTCGCTGATTATCATTTATCTCCTGCTTGGTTGGAAATCAAATATCTGGATTTTGAGCTGCATCATGGTCGCTGGCGCAATTATGGGTGCAGGATGCTTCCATTTCTTCCGGATGATTGACGAACCAATCATCATTAAACAGTCTTCTCAACGCCCAATTCTCCCGCAAATCAAACGGCTGCTCCAGGACAACATCCTCCGCAGCCAAGTCTATATGGCGTTTGCAAGTAATGTCTGCATCGCAATGGTCGTCCCCGTGTCAATGCTCGCGCTGAAACGCGGCTATCATGTCGATGACCATACCGCAATGCTCTATAGCTTCTTCCAGTTCATTGGCGCATGCATCAGCTCGTATTTTGCCGGAATCCTCTCAAACCATTTCGGTCCGCGTAAAGTGCTGATCTGGTCATATCTGCTCCTGCTGGTGTTGTGCGGCGTGTGGGTAGTCTCGCCCAGCAAACCGCTCTGGCTCTTCTGCGCCGGCGTGCTATTTGTCGGCGGCTTGGCACGTGCCGCATACGAAGTCGCCCAACCGCACTATTT
>CAVGNO010000093.1:0-8158 GCA_963630475.1 Blautia faecis
GGGTTGCTACGTGCAGCGGAAATCCTGGATTGCCGTTTAGTGCGCAGCTTCTTCTTCTGGCAACCGCAGGGCGGGCAGGATCATCAGGGCTTAAGCGAGTTTGTCGTACGCCCGGATGTACAGGAGCAAGTGCTTTCGCGTTTCCGGCCATTTGCGAAGCGTGCGAATGAAGCGGGCTTGCGTTTTGCATTTGAGAATTGCGGATGCACGAAGGAAGACTGCTTCAAGCTCCTGGATTTACTGGACATCCCCGGCTGGGGCTTTGCGTGGGATCCGAAAAACAGCTGGATGCGTGACAAACCGGAGCGCGATCGTGATCTTAATGGCTATCTGAAGAGGATGGCGGAGCGCACGATCAACTTGCATGTGAAATCCACTGGGACAATCTGGTTTGCGGATCAATTTGACGCAATTCCATACGACAAAGTATTTGCGGCAATACGCTACTGCACATTCCGCTTGGATCTAACCACGGCGTCGAAGTCTTCGAGCCAAACCACATGCATTATATCTGGATTGACTTCTTCCTGGGGCAAGCCGGACTGGACCGCCTCGACAGTAGCCACAAGCACACCGGTACAATGCGATCCTTTACGGAGAAATAGAGTTCATGAATACCCTGCAATATACGGCGCAAATCACTGTACGTCCGCATCACGATGTAATTGTCGTTGGTGGCGGTGTTGCAGGTTGTTCTGCCGCGCTGGCCGCAAAGCGCAATGGCTGTTCAGTGCTGTTACTGGAACGCAATTACATGCTCGGCGGACTAGCCACATGTGGTCTGGTCAATCTCTATGTCCCGTTGTGCAATGGCAATGGCATTCCGATTATACGCGGCATGGCGGAAGAATTTCTGCGTCAGTCAATTCAATATGGCTATAATACTCTGAATGACGCATGGCGCGACGGCTATCCGGAAAAGCCGACTCGTCTGCGCTATGCGACATTCTTCTCGCCGAACATCTTCGCGATGCAGCTCCTGGAGCAGATGCAAAAGGAGGGCGTCGATTTGCTTTTCGACGCAGTCTTTGATGCGCCGGTTTGTGAAGACGGACTCTGTAAAGGCATCACCGTATTGTGCGAAGAAGGACTTTGCTTCTTCCCCGCAGACGTCATTATCGATGCATCCGGCGCATCATTGGTATTCGCGCGCGCGAATTGTCCGACCGAACTCGGCCACAACTACTTCTCCAGTTTTGGTTATGCCGTGACGATAGACAGTTGCGCAAAAGCCATCGCAAAAAACAATATTCGCTATGCATACCACTGGCAGCAGGGCGGTGAAGCTAATCTCTACGGAACTAACCATCCGAAGGAGATGCCATTCTTCTATGGCGACACTTCGCAGCATGTCACCGAATATTTGCAGGCGACACAGCTTCATCACCTGCAAAAGCTCAAAGCGGACGCGCCGACGGCACGCGACCTTGTCACTTTGCCAGGCATGCCGCAATTCCGCACAATCCGCCGGATCTGCGGTGAATACACACTGCAGGAATGCGACATCTTTAAGCATTTCGACGACTCGGTCACTGCGCTTTGCGACTCCGAACGCCGTGATTCACTCTATGAAATTCCATTTCGGACAATGTATAACCGGAATTTCTATAATCTGATTGCTGCTGGACGCAATATCTCCGCCGCCGGATATATGTGGGATGTGACACGCGTCATTCCACCCGCAATCATCACCGGCCAGGCCGCAGGATGCGCTGCGTCAATTTGCTGTCAGAAGCACTGCCGCGTGTCAGATGTCGAAATCCCGGAATTGCAGTCACGCTTGCAAAAAGGCGGTGTACTCCTGCATTTCGATGATGCATGGATTCCTGCATCACACCAAGCCGGCGAATACTCCCCCGCAAGCCATAGCCACCCCGATTACCGTGGGAAATGAAAAATCCCGGGCTTGTCCCCGGTCGAACATCACACGCTAAGTTCAATCTTTTGTTTTCTGGAGATTGACCACCCAGACGCCATTCGCATCTTTAGGCATCACGACACCATCGGCTACAAGCTTCTTTATATGCTTGGCAATGCCGCTACGCGCTTTGCCGAGTTTTGTGGCAATGCCATCGTATGTTATGGATGGATCATCAAGCATCAATTCTACAATTTGTTTTGCCATATCAGACAGTCCACTCATGGCACTCTGCAGTCCACTTTTTGTGGCATCTGGGTGGACTGTTAGTCCACTATTTGTGGCATCTGGGTGGACTGTTAGTCCACTTTTTGATTTATTGAAGTGGACTAACATTTCACCAGCTTTCTCAAGTTTATCCATAGCAAAGGGGATCACCAGCCGTGTACGCTCGGGATTATGCGTAATGTAGTATTCAGGGGTTCCACACATATACTTTGTCCATGTATTTATAAAATCGGGGATTCCCGAGCCGGCTCGTTCTCCTATATCAACCAGGCTGAACATTTTCATTACTGTTTCGTTACGCGGATCTGATACGCCTCCTGCCAATGCCGCTTTGAGGCCAATTCGGATATCTCCGGGATTAGCGAACGACAATTCATCTTTTCCCTTGATGATTACAACTCCAAAAGTCGGCTATCATTTTATGAGCATCATCTACACCTGTTGCCACGAACGAATGATCGTTGTGCTCATCGACTCCAAGCAATATCATGCCACCATCCGTATTGGCGAATGCCGAATATGTTTCCCAAATACTGGCTGGGCACCCCCCCTTTAGCCTTCTTCACCTCAATACGATTGTTCTCTTCGAATTGGTGAAAGTATCTTATATCTATGCAGTCGGAATTTTGCATATTTTGTAGGGGTGGGCCTTGTCCTCGGTCTGGCGAAGGCCCCAACTTCCCGACGGAAATTAACGGAAATTAACGGAAATTAACGGAAATTAACGGAATCCGTTTCCGTTTTCCTCCGTTAAAATCCGTTAACGTCCGTTATTCTCCGTTTCCGTTAATTTCCGTTTTTACGCTTGCGTTTTTGCGTTTGGTGCGCGGAAGTTAGCGAAGACGCGCTCGAAGAGGGGCAGAACGCCTTCGACATTATCCGGGTTCATCAATTCAGCGCATTCACGCGGAGTCAGCTGTGGGCGATCCTCGTAAGCTTTCTTGAAGAGGCTGGTGTAATAGCGCACCATGAAGTCTTCCTCGCTAGTGACGGTGCGGAAGAGCGAGAGGAGGCGGCGGCTCTGCGGCTGGCTGTTGGTCTTCGGATTTTCCCAGAGGCATGCACCGAAGATGAGCGACCAGATAGTACCCTGCCATGGGCGGTCCTCGACGACGCCGCTTGGATCGACAGTATGGCGCAGGTCTTCATTGGTCATCTCGCGTCCTTTCTCCTGTGAGAAGACGACATAGATATTGTGGAGGACGGTATTACGGACAAAGCCGTCGGTGATATGCCAGCGTGTCGCTTGCATATATTCTGCCAGATTGAAGTTCTGGAGTTCTTCATCTGAATATGCGGATGCGTTATGGCAATTGCCCAATCCGATCAACGTCTCGCCATCGTCATTTTTCGTAATTTTGACAGTGGTATTGGCGGCATTGCGGAGGAAGTCTTCGAATGTGTTGTAGCCGAAATCAGCGGAATTGAATTCCGGAGCTTTTTCCAGCAGCTTCTCTTCCAGTTCGTTGATAGGCAGATCGCCATCCGCAAGAAGCGTCTTGATAGTGACCAATACATTGGTGCGGTCCAGCGAATTTGCATTGCGGGTTTTCGGGCCATTATCGACTAATGCGATAAATTCATCGGAGACGCGGGTCAGCGCGGCTGCTGCGGCGGGTTCCGGTCCGAGGATATAGACGCGCTTGCCGTAGGAGCGGATGCGCGTAATAACCGGCATGAGCGCCATGTCATTTGAGCCGAAGACGAAACCGCCGATATTGGGGTTATTGCGGAGCAGATCGAATGCGGTCATTGCGATGCATGACGCAGTGAAACCGGGAATGCGCTGGGTGTTGCTGGAGATGTGCGGAACGAACTGCATCTCAGCGCCGCTCTTGCTCAAGTCTCCGATAGTGCGGCGAGTCCGCGGACCTGCCCAATCACCCCAGGCTTTGCAATACACTACTGTGCCATATTGCGCTTCCAGATAATTGATAACATCCGGATGAGAATAATTTCTCGATACATCCGGTTCCCCTTTGCCGGCAAAACCCATCAGGTTATCGTAGTCGATGAGCAGTGCCAGCTGCATGTTTTTTTGTGCCATAAGCATTGTCTATTTAGGTGGCTTCCAAGACACTTCACCCACGAGGCTGATGCCCGGAAGAATACTTCTCAATTTAACAAAAAAATTATTTTTCAGCAGAATCCTGATTCAGCAAAGTTGATTCATCAGGAAATAGGTTTGGTGTTATACTTCCTCGCATGCGCCGCACGAGTATTTTCTGCGACGAAGGAGTCTTTCAACATCTCCCCATAAGAAAATTATAACGCGTTCAATTATCGCGTTGTGTTTCAGCGGACGCAAATGCATACGGCCAATGCTTTAATCTCACTGGCGAGCTGTTATGCGACCACACTTCAATTACATCGAAGCGATAGCGCGGCTTCGGATCGACACTCATTGCATTTTGCCAGCAACGCGCGGCTTTGCGCAGATTGTCGCGTTTTCCGGCATCGACTGCCGCTATCGGCGCAATCAGCGGCGCACGGCCATTGCGTTCGCGGCGCGTCTTGACTTCGACAAAGCACAGACAGCCGTTTGCATCGCGTGCGACGACGTCCAACTCGCCCACGCCATGTGGCGCACGCCAGTTGCGCGCTAGGATGTCATATCCCGCATTTGCCAAGTAGTCCGCAGCGGCAGTTTCGCCATTGCGCCCGATTCGCATGCAGATGCCGCGCTGATAGCGCAATACCGCACTGCGAAGCCATTGGGATAGCTTTTTCGACAAATGCATAATATAACATTTCCGACCAATCTGTGTAATTATAAGAATATCCGGTTACTTTTTCAAGAGTAAAAAGTAACAAAAATTAAACTTCTAGTTTTCCTCCGCGCTGTTTTAACTCGGATCCTGCGCTAAACACGGTTATTTGCGGCAATTTATCCGAACAGGACGTCCTGCATGTCATAACGCCCGGCGGACGCCGATGCGATGAATTTTGCGGCGCGGATTGCGCCGGATGCGAATGTCTCGCGCGATGACGCTTTATGCGTAAGCTCGATGCGCTCGCCATTCGTTGCAAAAATCACCGTATGGTCGCCGACGACATCGCCGCCACGCAATGAATGCATTCCGATCTCGTGCTTTGTGCGTGCGCCAGGCATGCCGACGCGGCCATGCCGCACATCGGTGTCGTAATCGAGGCCGCGTGCTTCGCAGATGATTTGTCCCAGCCGCTCTGCAGTGCCGGATGGCGCATCCTTCTTCTGATTATGATGCATCTCGACAATCTCGACATCATAATCTTCACCGAGGATGCCGGCGACTTGTTTGCAAAGCGAGAAGAGCAGATTGACGCCGATTGACATATTCGGCGCTTGCACAATACGCGCGCCATTTGCCGCCAAGTCATCGAGCAACTTGATGTCATCGGCAGTCAAGCCGGTTGAGCCAATCACCATCGCGACTCCCGCAGCAGCGGCTTTCGGCGCCAGGATGCGGCTTGCCGCCGCCGATGTAAAATCGATGAGGACATCTGCTTTGCGCAATGCGTCATCCGCATCTGCAGTGATTGCGACTCCGCATGCCGGCAGACCGGCGAGTGCGGCGGCATCTTGGCCGATAAATGGGCAGCCATCCCACTCGACAGCCGCAACCAGCTCAAGCTGTGCGTCATTGATGACTTGCGTGACTAAATGCCGACCCATACGGCCGGCCGCTCCAAAAATAGCAACTTTTGTCATTTGTCCAGATAATCAAGCGCGGCTTTGACTTGCGGATCGACGGAGAGGCGATGAGTATAATCGGCGTCCTCATTCAGCTTGATAAGATCGTCATCGCTGATTTTTACTTCGATATCCGGCTCAAGGCCGACGCCATGGATTTCAGTATGGCTCTTCGTATAGTATTTTGCAATTGTCAGCTTCAATCCCGATCCGTCGGAGAAATGCTGGATTGTCTGGACGCTGCCTTTGCCGAAGGAACGCGTGCCGATTAATACTGCGCGTTGATAGTCGCGCAGGCAACTTGCGGTGATTTCAGACGCGGATGCGCTACCGGAATCGATGAGCACTGCGACTTTGATTGTGTCGGGAATGCGATAGCTGTCCGGCAATGCATCGGCGCGCTGGCTGACAATATCATTTCTTCCTTCGGTCGTGACGACCAGCTCACCGGGCTTGATGAACATGCTACAGATTTTGACCGCGCTCTCGAGCAGTCCGCCGCCATTGCCGCGCAAATCGATAATGAGCGAGTCGATGCCATCACCGCCAATTTTAGCTAACTTGCGGAGTTCCTGCCCGAACTCATCGGCAGTCGGCACGACGAATTCTGTAATACGGATATAGCCAGTCCGCGTATCCGGCAATACTTGCGCATATCTGACACTGCGCATCTTAATTATCTCGCGGGTTAATTCAAAAGTGCGCAGCTCCTCTTCATTATTACGGCGGATGCCGAGCGTCACTTTTGTGCCAGGCTCACCGCGCATGCGGCCGACTGCGCTGTCACTGGAGATTTTGCTGATGTCCACGCCGTCGATTTCGAGGATTTGATCGCCGGACAGAATGCCGGCTTTAGCGGCAGGCGTCCCTTCGACCGGCGTAATAACCGTCAGGACGCCATTCTTCATCGTCAGCTCAATTCCGACGCCGCCGAATTCACCGTCAGTAAATTCATCCAGCTCCTTCATCTCCTCCGGAAGCATATATTCGCTATATGGATCCAGCGGCATCGTGAGACCCATGATGGCGGAGCGGAGCATATCGACTGCCGAGACTTTGTCGCTATCGACATAGTTTCGGCGAATCATCTGCATGACCTCTACCAACCGGTCGAGATGCTCCATAATCTGCTGGCTGTCATTGCCGGGCGTTTCCGGCAGACTTTCAGCGCGAAAACAGATCATTCCGGCGACGATATTGAGGATCGCGACCGGCACGGCCAATGAGTAGAGGAGTTTTTTCATTGCGTAGAATTAAGCGCGGATCTTATTCCAGATGACATTGGGCAGATCGGCGATAGCGATGCGTTCCTGCTGCATCGTGTCGCGGTCACGCAATGTCACTGCATGGTCGTTTTCGGAATCAAAATCGTATGTCACGCAGAATGGCGTGCCGATTTCATCCTGACGGCGATAGCGCTTGCCAATCGATCCGGTGACATCGTATTCAGTGCGCAAATCTGCCGCGCGCAACGCTTTCTGGACTGCGCGTGCTTGCTCATCCAGCTTCTTGGAGAGCGGCATGACGGCGACTTGCACCGGCGCAATCAGCGGTTTGATATGCAGCACGACGCGCACATCTTCATCCTTGTCCACTTTTTGGGTTGCAGCGGTGTCTTCTTCGTATGCATTGCAGAGCAGCATCAAGCAGATGCGGTCCAATCCGCAGGATGTCTCGACCACAGTCGGATAGAATGTCTCGTGCGTCTCCTGGTTGAGGACTTTGCAAGCTGCTTCCTCGCCGGAGAATTTGGCATGCTGGGACATATCCCACTGGCCGCGGTGGTGAATTCCCTCGATTTCGTCCCAGCCGAAGGGGAATTCGAATTCGATATCGACGGCTTGCTTCGCGTAGTGCGCGAGCTTTTCATGCCAATGCCAGCGGAGCTTGTTTTCCGGAATGCCGAGGATTTTGGTGTAGAAATTCCAGCGCTCTTTGCGCCAGTACTCGAACCAGTCCAGCGAACCATCGTCTTCGCAGAAGAACTCCATCTCCATCTGCATGAATTCACGCGAACGGAATGTGAAATTGCGCGGGTTAATTTCATTGCGGAATGCTTTGCCAGTCTGCGCAATACCAAAAGGCAGCTGCTGACGCGTCCCGACGCGGATAGTATTGAAATCGACGAAGATCGGCTGGCATGTCTCCGCACGCAAATACGCTTTGTGCTCTTCATCGAAGACCGGTCCGACGAATGTCTTCATCATCAGGTTGAATTCGCGCGGCTCGGTCAAATTGTGGCTGCCGCAATTCGGGCATTTCCCCGGTTCGGGCAACTGATCTACACGGTAACGACGCTTGCAATCCTTGCAATCCGTCATCAAATCGGAAAATTTATC
>CAVGNO010000094.1:0-8114 GCA_963630475.1 Blautia faecis
TTGATCCGCTCAAATATCAGAAGAAGCGTGATGTGCGTACCGGCACACGCGCAGGCTCAATCTCCATCTACTGCGTCGGCGAAGCAATTGCGGATGCGGGACTGGATCTGACCGCGGAAGACCCGTCGCGCTTGGGCGTCTTCATCGGCATTACCGAACATGGCAATGTCGAAACAGAAAACGAAATTTACGAAATCAGCAAATACAACTACGACGTAAATTACTGGTCGCATTATCATAATCCGCGGACAGTCGCGAATAACCCGGCCGGCGAAGTGACGGTTAAATTCGGGATAAGCGGCCCGCATTTTACGATCGGTGCGGCATGCGCATCCGGCAATCTCGGCATTGTCTCCGGCGCGCAGCAGCTGTTGCTGGATGAAGTCGATATCGCATTTGCGGGCGGCGTCTCCGAAAGTCCGGGCACATTCGGCATTTTTGCTGCATTCCACAGCCAGGGCGCACTGGCAGTCAATGATGATCCGGCGAAAGCGAGCCGGCCATTTGACATGAAGCGCAATGGCATCGTAGTCTCCGAAGGCGGTGCAATCTATGTCTTGGAGCGGCTGGATCATGCATTGGCGCGCGGTGCGAAAATCTACGGCGAGCTGGCGGGATGGTGCTATAACTCCGACGCAACCGACATGGTGTTGCCGAACTCCGAACGCCAAGCAGAGTGCGTGAAAAAAGCGCTCCAGAAAGCGGAGATGGCACCAGAGGAGATCAGCATCGTCAATACTCATGCGACAGGTACGCATGCCGGCGACATCAAGGAGTGCGCGGCATTGCGCGGCATCTTCGGCGACCATTGCGAAAACACATACTTCAATAACACGAAGAGCTTCATCGGCCATTGCATGGGCGCAGCCGCTGCACTTGAACTAGCTGGCAATATTCCGGCATTTGAAGACAATATCGTCCATCCGACAATCAATGTCGATGAGCTTGATCCCGAATGCCAATTACGCAATCTGGTCTGCAATCAGCCGGTGCAAGCGCCAAAAGTCACCGCAATTCTCAATAATTCCTTCGGCATGGTCGGCATTAATTGCGTGACTATCGTGAAAAAGTACGAAGGATAATAATATTTCCCATAACAAAACAACAGGAAACAAAGATGACACGTTCAGAAATCAATGATGCAATGATAGATATCCTCAGCGAAATCAATGAGGATGTGGATTGGGCGGGATTTGGCCCGGAGGAATCGCTGCGCGGCACACTGGAGTCGATGGACTTCCTCGACGTCGTGATGGAATTGCGCAAGCGCTATAAGGTCGAAGTACCGGAAGCCGACTACGGCAAGCTCTCGACGATGAAGGGCTGTGTCGATTATCTCGAGCCATTCCTGGGCAACAAATAAGTCCGCCATCTTTTTCAAAAGGAGTAAAATTTCATGGCAGAATTGCAAAATGTCAATTGCCCGCCTCCGCAGCATGTCCGCGTATTAGGGGGTCAAGGCTGGATCGGGTTGGTTGATAAGATGGGCACCGAAGCAAGCATTGTGAATGCGGCACGTGTTTCATTTGGCAAGATGCGCAGTGAAATGGATGAGCGCGATGTAAAGTTGCTCAAATACCTTTTGGAAAACCGCCACACGACACCGCTTGAGCATGTGACGTTTACGTTTTTGGTGCATTGCCCGTTGTTTGTGCGCTCACAGTGGCATCGCCACCGCACTTGGTCATATAATGAGATTTCCCGGCGTTATACCGAAGTGGATCTCGAATTCTATGTACCGCCGGAAATCCATGCGCAAGCCGCAAGTGACCGCCAGGCTTCGACAATTGCGCCCGAGGAGATGAATCAGGATGCTCTGCGCGAAATGATTCGCAAAGCAAATGACGCATCGCTGGCGTGCTATAACGAATTGCTGAAAAATGGCGTCTGCCGCGAACAAGCGCGCGGCGTGCTTACTCAAAACCTGATGACCACATTCTGGGCAACTGTCGATTTGGGTAATCTCATCAAATTCATCGACTTGCGCAGCAGTCCGCATGCACAGTGGGAAATCCGCCAGTACTCCGATGCAATCAAGGAGCTGATCAAGCCGTATTTCCCCAATGTGGCTGAATTAATGAAGTGGTAAAGCACCACGTCCAGGGCAGGAGTTGCCGTCTCCGGCATGCTCTTGCCCGCTTTAATTTCTCTTAAAAATGTCAATAGAGCATCTTGCACATTAGCACTTTAACAATTTTTACCTTTTATTATCATGCATCCGAAGCAGTTTGAAGAGATCAAGATGCGTCTCGACCGTTTTGAGAGCCGCACGATTGAGGACATGTACATCGAGTATGCGCCGTTGTCAGCCGAGATTGCGGTCACAGACGAGCCGGTGCCATACAGCAAGCGTGAGACGCTGTCGTATCGTCCGATCAAGGAGGGTGAGTCGTGGGGCAAGCTATGGCAGAGTTCGTGGTTGCACTTGACGGGTGTGGTTCCGGAGAGCTGGAAGGGCGCATGCATTGCGTATCGTCTCAACATTGGCGGCGAGGGGTTGCTTTTTGATGCGGAAGGCGTGCCTTTTTTCTCGATTACGAACACGTCTTATTTCTGCCCTGAATACAAGAAGGAGTTTTATTTATGGCGCAAGCCGGCGAAGGGCGGCGAGAAGATAGACTTATGGATTGAGGGGGCGTGCAATGGTCTCTTTGGCGGGCGCCTGGATGGCGAGCCGCATGTAACGCGCACGCAGCATCCCGAGGGGACGTACATTTCAGACATCAGCTATTTGCGTGTTGCGCGTTTTAACGAAGATCTATGGCATTTGCGCATTGAGTTTGCGCAACTGTATTCGTTAGTCAAGGAATACTACGCGGAGAATGACTACCGCGCTGCGAAACTGGTTGCGATTTTGCAGAATGCGTGTGCGGCGTACAAGAATGACCCGCGCAATGCAGCGGCGGCGCGCGCTGCGCTCAAACCGGCATTTGCGTGGCCGGCGCTTGCGTCTGCGCTGTCAGTGAGTGCGGTGGGTCATGCGCACATCGACGTCGGCTGGCTGTGGCCAGTGCGTGAATCGATTCGCAAAGCCGCGCGCACATTCTCGGGGCAGCTGGAGCTCATGGATCGCTATCCGGATTATGTCTTCGGCGCTTCGCAGCCGCAGCTTTATCAATTCACGAAGGATCATTATCCTGCGTTATATGAGAGGATCAAGCAGCGTGTAAAGGAAGGTCGCTGGGAATTGCAGGGCGGCATGTGGGTTGAGCCGGATTGCAATGTCACTTCGGGCGAATCGCTTGTACGCCAGTTCCTCCACGGCAAGAATTTCTTCATGGATGAATTCGGTGTCGATGTGCGCAATCTTTGGATTCCGGATGTCTTTGGCTATGCCGCTAACCTGCCGCAGATCATCAAGAAAGCCGGCTGTGATTTCTTCCTGACTCAAAAGATTTCCTGGAACCGCATTAATCACTTCCCGTACAATACATTCTGGTGGCGCGGCATCGACGGCACTGAAGTGCTGACGCATTTTCCACCGGAAAACAGCTACAATACCAACCTCTTCTTCGCGCAACTGGCAAAAGGTCAGGACGATTTCGAAGAGAAAGCCACACAGAAGGAATTTGCGAGCCTCTTTGGCATTGGCGACGGCGGCGCGGGTCCAAGCTATGCGCATATCGAAAACGGCTTGCTTGCGCGTAATTTCGAGGGTGTACCGAAAGTCCATTTCAGCACTGCGCAGAGTTTCTTTGAGCGCATCCTCGCGAATACTGACGCAAAGGAGTTGCCGATATGGGTCGGCGAGCTCTATCTGGAGATGCACCGCGGGACGCTGACGACTCAAGCGCGTACGAAGCGCAACAACCGCAAGCTCGAGCAGCTGCTCACGCTCACGGAGTTCGTCTGCAGTCTGTTGCCGGCATCGCAGTATCCGCGCAAGGAGCTGGACAAGCTGTGGAAGACGCTGTTGCTCAATCAATTCCACGACATCCTCCCCGGTTCATCGATTCACAAAGTCTATGAGACGACCGAGAAGGAGCATGGCGAGATGTTCCTAGCGCTCACTTCGTTGCTCAAGGAAGCCGCGAAGAAGCTGCTGCAGCCGAAGAAGAATACTCTGACGCTGGTCAATTCACTCTCCTGTGATTACAAGCGGCCGGTTGAGTTGCCGCATGAATGGGCAGATGGCACAATCTGCGACAGCGATGGCAATGCGGTAACTGCACAGCTGGAAGACGACGGCAGCATTACTGCAATGGTTACGCTCAAGCCCGGTGAGTGGAAGATCCTGCAATGCGTCGCAACTGAACACGGCATCGCCAAATGCAAAGAAGACAGCCAGCTGGTGCTGGAAAACGACCTAGTGCGCTATGAATTCGCGAAAAATGGCATGCTGCTCTCCGCACAGCGCAAGAGCGATGGCTATGAATTCCTCCGCGAGACCGGCAATGTCTTTACTCTCTATGCCGATCAGCCGATTACATACGATGCGTGGGATATCGATTCGTGGTATACACGCGAAGCGCTGGGCAATGCCAAGACGTCATTTGACGCAACACGCATCTGCGGCCCCGTGCGATCGGTTCTGCGCTTCTCGCTGAAAATCGGCAATTCGGCAATTGATCAGGAAGTCAGCTTGGCAAAGGATTCGATGGTGCTGGAATTCAAGACCGCAGTCGATTGGCACGAAAGCCATAAGATGCTACGCGTCGCATTCCCGACCACAATTGACAGCGACCACGCCGCTTATGACGTCCAATATGGCTACATCAACCGCCCGACACACTCGAGCACGAGCTGGGATGCCGCAAAATTCGAGTGCTGCGGCCAGCGCTATGTCGATTTAAGCGACCGCGACAACGGAATCGCGCTACTCAATGATTGCAAGTATGGCCACCACATCCATGACAATGTGATTGACCTCAATCTCCTGCGCTCACCGAAATTCCCCGATTTCACCGCGGATCAGGGATTGCACACATTCACTTATGCACTGATGCCGCATAGCGGCGACCACACTGACGCCAATATCTACGCTGCAGCAGCGCAAATCAACCGCAAACCATGGCTGTTTGAGGGGTTGTCCGGCGAAGTCGTCAGCCCCGTGCATGTCACCGGCGAAGGTATCTCGCTGGAAGTCGTCAAGCGCGCAGAGAAGTCGGATGACTTGATTGTGCGTATTGTCGAGACGCGCGGGCGTCACGCCAACGGCATGCTCATCGTTGATGCAAATCGCATCAGCAGCGTCGGCATCACCAACTTGATCGAATGGACGGATGAAGGCGTTCTCAAAGCGACTGCGCCCGGGCGCTATCCGCTCGAACTAAAACCGTTTGAAGTGCTGACTCTACGATTGAAGTAATCCTGAATCCGTGGAATTGATTCTTTTGCGCCACAACTTCGTCATTTGTCTGTCACTCCCTAGGGGAAATGGTTGGCGTGGGTGACGCTTGTGTAATTTTCTGCTATAGTATTACACGACGTAACATTACATAACATAAGCCACCATTTTCAGAAGGAAGGATTGCGATGAGTGTTCTTATGCGCTCCGGCAACTGGCATTACCGGTTCAATTATCAGCGCCATATTTGCTCGGGTCGTTGCGAGGGATGCGTTACCGAGCGACAGGCCAAGGCATACGAGAAGGAGATGCGCCGCAAGGCCGTCGAGATATATGGCGTCAAGTCGGTCAAGGCATTGATTGAGAATTACCGCACCGAGTTAAGTGGCGGTGTTGCTCCCGAGCATATCACGCTCGAGGACGTGGTGTCCTGCGCGACGGAATCCACACGCGATGTAACCAATCGTGGAATATGGATGGACTTCACCGTGTTCATGCATGACAAATTCCCACAGGTCACAGACATAAATCTTTTAACGCGCCAGCATTGCGACGCATATATCAAACAGATTCAAGCCGCTGGCCGCTATGACGGAAGCACACGCCGTCCGGTGTTGTTGTCGCCGGCCTCCATCCGCAAGTATCGTTCTGTGGTGGCTATGGTTATCAACGAGATTAAAGACCGCACTGCGCTTCTTGAAAATCCGATGGCGCAGGTGAAGGTATCCGTCCGCAGGGATAATAGATTCAGTCGCCAGATATTTACCGAGGACGAGCTGGAGCGCATCTATGCACACGCCAAGGAGAAGCCGCTTATCGGAACGCTGTTCATTGTGGCAGGCGCAACGGGATTAACGGAGGGTGATATATGCACATTGCGCTGGGCGGATATAGACTGGGACGCAAAGCTAATCCATCGCAAGCGTCGCAAGACAGGCGCGGAGCTATTGATTCCTATAATCCCGTCGCTGGAGGAATTCCTCCGCGAGCATACAAGCGATGGTTGTGAGTTCGTTTTCCCAGAGCTGGCGGAGCAATATCTAAACCATCGCACGCGGCTGGCTGGCGCGGTCGGACGATTCATTACGGAGTGCGGCATTCAAAAGAGTGTGGATGCCGGCGACCATAAGGTATCCGTCAAGGACCTGCATTCAATGCGTCACGTGTTCTGCTATCGCGCTGGCAAAGCCGGTGTCCCACTGGCTACGGTTCAAGCAATCGTCGGCCACATGACTCCGGAGATGACACGGCATTATATGTCGCACGCATCCATTCAAGACAGGCGCGAGGCGATGATGCGGATGCCAGACCTATTGAATCCCAACGGCGACGACGCTCCGGACGCGCGCCTCGAGCGGTTGGCGCAGGAAATAAAGTCGCTGTCGCCGGACGACCGCAACAAGCTGATGGGCATGATTAAATAAAAATCCCTCGCAGACGTTGGAGCATCTGCGAGGGTGTACTGAATGCCGTTACAGCCGTCAGTCCTAGAAAGAAGAAAGCCGGCAAAGGTTGCGCATCAGCATTACTGCCGAGAGGCGTATGCCGGGTGAAAGAAAAAAAGCCCACACCACCAAAGAGAAAAACTATAAAGAAAATGTGGTGTGGGCTGGGGAAGTGATACGCAAATGCGCATCGCTTTATCTCCTTGGCAGGAAAGGAAAACCACCACTCGCAAGGAAGGAGGGATTGACAATATGTGACTCTTGCGAGTGGCGGAGGAACACACAACTTAAGAGAGGGTGAGAGAGGTGTGTTCCATGGAGACCGCCATTAATATATACAGGGTGTGCTTTATTTCCAGTGAGCTGAACCAAAGATTCGCACACCAAGCCAAACCAACCATGCTTTGAATGCTGGCATCCCATTGACACGCACGGCCTCCCGTAACCACGCGTCGGCCTCCGCGCGCGTAACCACGTGCGATGTATACAGCCAGTCGTGAATGATGGCTGGCGCGACCGTCTTGCCGTCAATACGCGGTGAGATAAAACGCCAGAAGAAACGTGGGATGCTCATGCCGTCGGACCTAAAGCCGCGCGGCATCCGCGCTTTGATTCCCCAATCCCCAAGGTATACATGATGCATGGTCACGCACACCAGCGAGCCGTCGTCTGCATAAGCGGCTCGCCAGCGCAGGGTGATTGGTGGGTGTTTGAGTCTGCCGAGGTCAATCATTTTTGCTTCTGTCCTTGTCGTTGTAATTCTGCGAACGCCTCGGCACACGGACATTCCTGCCGTCGCCTGTGGCACACCTCATGGGTTACGAAGTCCTTCGCCTCCATTCGGAGCGTCGCAATCTCACTGGCTATTTTCTCCAGCCGAGAAACCACCCAGCCAGCCGCCGCGAGTATCGCACCGATGAGCGTGATAACAGTTCCAAATTCGATGACCATTTATTTCTGCGCCTCCTGCTTTGCGTCGGCAGTGCCGCTTGAAGTATTGACAGCGGTGGTCGCCTCGGTGGTTTTCTCCGCCGCGACGGATGCCGAGCCAGCCTTTGCATTATCCGAGATTGTCCCGTTGGTGTTTGCCTTCTGCTGTTTGATATACAGCACGCTCCGGTTGGCGATGATACAGCCGGGGGCAAACGTCAGCACGGCGATGAGGGTTGCTAATGATTTTAACATAGGAGTAATTACGGAGTGGTGGTGTTGTAATTATTAATGGTGGTCTTGTCGCCACCCTTGCTTGCGGACTTAATGAAGTAACCACCCGTGATGGCAGTGGCAGTCGTTGCGGTAATGCCCAGCGCCTTGAGCTGATACGCTTGGCCGTCTGGGATTGCGGTTTGCTGATACGGCATATTCGGAACGGTGATAACCAT
>CAVGNO010000095.1:0-8069 GCA_963630475.1 Blautia faecis
CCGGGGACAAGCCGCCGGCCCTACACGTTCTGTGCCCGGGGCGCAAGCTCCGGGAAGGACGAACGGATTTTAACGGAGGATGACGGAGGGAAACGGATGACGTTTTTCTAACCTTCGTTTTTTATATATGCAATTCGTTGAAAATAAAATAGTTTTAATTTTGACGCGCAGTTCCGGATGACGGCATTAGATTCCGGGCGGTGGGCGGGGCGCCCGGAGGCCACCAATAAGGTTCGCGCGCGCGCGAGGGAAACAACGGAAACGGAAATTAACGGATGTAAACGGAGGGATAACGGATTTCCAACGGAGGGATAACGGATTTCCAACGGAGGGATAACGGATTTCCAACGGAGGGATAACGGATTTCCAACGGAGGGATAACGGATTTCCAACGGAGGGATAACGGATTTCCAACGGAGGGATAACGGATTTCCAACGGAAACGGAGGATGACGGATTTAATTCAGGACTCTGGGGCTGCGATATATTACCCCATTCCACCCCATCCGCCTCATCAAAAAAAAATGGCGGAGAGAGTGAGATTCGAACTCACGAACGTGCAAGCACGTTAACGGTTTTCGAGACCGTCCCGTTCGACCACTCCGGCATCTCTCCGCTTAATGATAAGCAATATTCGGTCAATAAATTTTGTAAGCTCGCTTAATTTAACGCTTGTTGGAAAAATGGCAAGCAAATAGCCGATAAAAACACACGCGGCATGCTCTTCAAGTGATACATTATTCACAATTCTTTGATACTTGCAGATTGAAGGAAGTTTTTACTCAGCTACGGAAACCCCGTTCTGAAAAGCGCGGTGCGCCATTTTGGGCATGGAACAGCAAACTTGAACCGGAGGAATTGCGCCGTCAGATCCGCATCTTCAAGAAGATGGGGCTGGGCGGATTCTTCATGCATTCGCGCGTCGGCATGGCAACGCCATATTTGAGCGATGAGTGGTTCAAGTGCATTGACGCATGTGTGGATGAAGCGAAGAAGCAGGGCATGTACGCATGGCTGTATGACGAAGACCGCTGGCCGTCTGGCGCCGCAGGCGGATTAGTCACGAAGAATCCGCTTTTCCGTCAGCGTCATCTCCGGATTATGATTGCAGATAATGCGGAAGGGCTCAAACGCGAAGGAGCAGAATTAATCGGCCCTTACTACACCGCAAAAATTGACATGAGCAATGGCTGTCATGATTGCGCGGCTATCAAAAAGCTCAGCGATCTTCCGGCAAAAGCGGCGAAGGGCTTCAAGCTGATTGCATTCTATGTCGAGACGCCGCCTCCCAGCTCGTGGTATAACGGCCAGACTTATCTGGACACGCTGAACAAGGACGCAGTCCATGAATTTATCAAGGACACCCACGAAGTCTATCTGAAAAACTGCGGCAGTGAATTCGGCAAGACCATCCCCGGTATCTTTGCGGACGAGCCGAATTATTGCGAAGTCGACACATTATTCGGCGGCGGTGTCCGTCCTTGGAGCTTGAATTTTGCCGAAGAATTCAAGAAGCGCTGCGGCTATGACATCGTTGATCATCTGCCCGAGCTGTTCCTCAATATTGACGGAATCACATTCTCGACGGCTGCGTACGATTACTACAAAGTCGCCACCGACATGTTCACCGAGGCATTTTCGGGGCAAATCGGCAAGTGGTGCGAAAAGCACAAGCTCGAGTTCACCGGTCACGCGCTCTTTGAAGACGACCTGTGGACGCAGCGCAATTGCATCGGCGACGCAATGCGGTTCTACGAATTCCAGCAGCGCCCCGGTATCGATTTGCTCGAAGAACACTTGGATTACATCGACACCGCAAAACAGTGCTCATCTGTCGCTCACCAGCTTGACCGTCCCAACCGCCTCTGCGAAGTATACGGATGCACGGGATGGGATTTCCCCTTCGCCGGCCATAAAGCGCTCGGCGACTGGCTGCAAGTGCTCGGCATCAACTTCCGCGTCCAGCATCTTGCGTGGTACTCGATGCTCGGTGAAGCAAAACGCGATTATCCCGCGAGTATCTCGTTCCAGTCCAGCTGGTGGCAGGAATACAAAGTTGTCGAGGACTACTTTGCACGTCAGCGCGTTGTCCTCGATCCCGCAAAGGAAATCCGCGACATCCTGGTCATCCATCCCATCGAGTCAATCTGGGGCGAACGGCTGTCGATGTCCGAAAACGAACGCTACCACTATTGCCAGGAGCGCTTGATCACATTGCGCAATGCGTTGCTGGAAAGCCATAACGACTTCGATTATGGCTGCGAGGATATGCTCCCGCGCTACACGTCAGTCGTCCCTGCGTCCGAGGGCGAGGATGGCGCGCCTGTCCGCTTGAAAGTCGGCGCAGCACGCTATAGCACGGTGATTCTGCCGAAGATGACGACAATTCGTGCGACGACGCTGGCGTTGCTGGAGGAATTTGCCGAAAAAGGCGGTGACGTCTATTACATCGATGGCGGAATCCCCCACTATCTGAATGGTCATAAGGATAAGTCGATCGGCAAACGCTACCGCAATGCATTCAAGGCAATCAAGCTTGAAGCGATAGCAAAGAAATTCAAGAAGTCGGTTAACCGGATCAGCATGACGTCCCTGGATAATGAAGAAGACGCGAATTGCCGTGCCATGCTCTACGAATTGCGCGAATGCGATGACTACCAGGCGTTGTTCCTGGTGAATACGGGCATGCATCACGACAGCCTTATCCAGGAATCCCCGCGCGCAGTCGATCGTAAGATCAATTACGGCACAGTCGAATTGCAATGGAAGAAGCGTGATGACTACAGCCATGTCTACGAAGTGGATCTGATGACTGGCGAGCTCCATGACGTCATGATGCATAAGCGTACGAAGGACATCACGACGACATTTGCGCCGTTGCAAAGCCGTCTGTTTATCGCATGCAAAGCGCCTCAGAACGAGATTCTGCCGGCATTCCAAGCTCCGGAAGTGTGTGATTCATTTGAGGTCGATGCGTGCTTCGATTATACGCTCAACGAGAAAAATTCGATGGTGCTCGACCACGCATCGTATACTGCGAATTGCTCGGATGGCCGCAAAGTCGTCTGCGAAGACTCATGCTTCATCATCCGCGTCGATGACAAATTGCGCGAGTTGCTCCATAGCGAACATCGTGGCGGCCAAATGGTCCAGCCGTGGCTGACTGCAAATAATCCGCCGCCGAAGGATTATATCGACCTCGAGTTGAACTACTCCTTCGATTGCGAGGAAGTGCCGGAGAAGGACATCGAGCTGGTGATGGAAAATCCGCAGCTCTTCAAAATCGAGCTCAATGGCAAGAAAATCAGCAATACGCTTTGTGGCGAGTGGTTTGATCCATGCCTCAAATGCCTGAATATCCCGGCGAAATACATCGTCGAGGGCTACAATAAGCTAGTTCTGCGCGGTGTGTATAATGTCGCGCAATCCGGCTTGGAAGCAATCTTCCTGCGTGGCGATTTCGGCGTACGCGGTATGCGCACAATGACTGCACTCCCGCCGGATCTGCATGTCGGCGACTGGTGCGAGCAGGGACTGGCCAACTACTCCGGCGATGTGACTTATCACTACGACTTCAAGCTGCTGCCCGAAGGACTGGATCATAAGTTCATGCTGGAAGTGCCGAATTTCGGCGGTACTGCAGTCGGCGTCAGTATCAACGGTTCGCCAATGCAGATGCTCCTCTCCGAACCGTATGTGTTCGAACTGGATAATGTCAAGCCGGACGAAAATCGCGTGGACATCACGGTCTTCGGTTCGCGCCGTAACCTCTGCGGACCATTCTATAACAAGGATAGGTGGCCGTGGTGGACTGGATCTGGCGAGCTGAAATGCTACCAGGTTACGGAACGCCGGCTCGTCCCCAGCGGATTGCTCGAAGCACCGGAAATCCTCGTCGTTGAATAAAATCTAATTCCGTGAAGCCTGTCTTCGGAATCGTTATCGCGGCCGGCGGTGCGTCAAGTCGCTTTGGGAGCAACAAACTCCTGGAGCAGCTCGATGGACTGCCGGTCTTCTGTCATTGCTTGCGCACATTCGCACAATGCGAGAATGTGCGTATTGTGATGGCTGCACCGCAAGCCAATATTCCCCAATATCGCGCAGTCATCCAGCAATATCTCCCGGAATGCGCGGCGCAAATCGAGCTAGTCGCCGGTGGCGCGAATCGCACGCAATCTGTCTATAATGCGATTCGCGCGCTGACGGCAAATGCGGATACGCGGCCGGAGTTGCTCGCCGTGCATGACGCAGCGCGGCCGTATGCTTCGCGCGCGCTACTTCAGCGCTGTATTGACGCGCTTCTTGCCGACGCAACACTGGACGGCGCAATCGCAGTCCATGCTGTCACTGACACAATTCATCAAATCGATGAGCATGGCGTCTTTTGCACGACGCCTCCCCGCGCGACTTTGCGTGCTGCTGAAACTCCGCAAGTCTTCCGCACCGATGTACTCCTGCGTGCGTATGCGACGCTGAATTCGGCTGATGCATCTGATATGCCGACCGATGAAGCGCAGCTGGTGATGCGTCTGCCGCATGCACGCGTCATCCCCATCGACAACTGTACGCCGAATCCGAAAATTACATATCGCTATGATTTGGTACGATAAAGCGTGTAAACGCGGCGGATTTTATGCTTATCTGGCGACGCTCTTCTTGGGCGCGTTCAATGACAATGTCTCTAAACTCCTAGTGATTTGCTTCGGCACTGCGGCATTAGGGAAGGACACGCCGCAAGCCGCGACATTCATGTCGCTTGCGGCCGCCGGTTTTATTTTGCCCTATCTGATATTTTCGTCGGTTGCGGGCTATTTGGCGGACCGCTTCAGCAAACGTAGCGTGATGATCTGGAGCAAAGTCGCCGAGATTATCATCATGCTGACTGGCATGCTGCTGGCCAGCCATAATGCGCTCTATTCACTGCTGCTCGTGCTGTTTGCAATGGGGAGCCAGAGTGCGTTCTTCTCGCCCGCGAAATACGGATTTCTGCCCGAGACATGCCCCGGCAAAGCGCTCTCGCGCGCAAATGGCCTCACACAGCTCTTTACATTCCTCGCAATCATCGTCGGCGGATGGATTGGCGGACTCATCGCCGCGAAGTACTCCAGCAATACAACTGGCGGATTTGTCTATTGCATCGCATTCGCAGTCATCGGGACACTCACTAGCTTCTTCATTACGCCGACGTGCCCCGGTGACGCAAAGACAAAATTTCACTGCGAAGACCCCATCAGCCCCCATTGGCAGACATTCAAGGAGATGCGCTGCGACCACTTGATGGTTGTCGCAATCCTCGGCAATACATTCTTCTGGTTCCTCGGGACGGTCTTTCAGCTCGTGCTCATGACCCTCGTGCAAAATACACTCAAAGGCGATAACGCGATGGTCGGCAATCTCCAGGGCGCAGTCGCACTCGGAATTGGCGTCGGATGCGTCTGCGCAGGAGTGCTTTCACGCGGAAAAATCTGCTACCACTTCGTCGCGCCTGCAGCACTGCTGATGGGCATCTTCGCGCTGCTGCTCGCGCTGTTCGGAACGGTCGTAATCCCCGTGTTCGCTTTTACAATCCTGCTAGGATTCTGCACTGGATTCTACCAATTGCCCCTCAGCACTGCAATCCAGGAACGCGCTCCCGAGGAAAAACGCGGACGATATATCGGCGCAAGCAACGCGCTGGATTGCGTCTCGATGCTATTGGCCACCGTGTATCTGTGGCTCCTGCAAAGCGTCTGCCACTGCACGCCGCAGACGGTCATCGCAATTACTGCCGCGCTTACGCTCTGCGTCGCCGCTGCAATGCGCAATGCGCTGAAAAGATAACAACACCCGGAGCTTGCGCCCCGGGCACAGAACAAGTGGCATACGCTTCGCGCGCCTATTCAATATTCATCACTTGCTCGCGGATCTTTGATATTTCGACTTTCAGCGCCATCGCGTCTTTGGAGATGGACAGATCGGCGGTTTTGGCGGAGAGTGTCGTGATTTCGCGGTTCATTTCCTGTCCGAGGAAGTCTAATTCGCGCCCTGGGTCGTCATCGCTGTTCAGCAGCTGATAGAGTTTTTCGACATGGCTCTTGAGGCGGACGAGCTCCTCGGCAATATCCGCTTTGTCTGCGTAGAAGACCATCTCCTTCGCGAGGCGTTCGTCATCTGTCGTCAATTCCAGTCCGAGCTTCGCGATGCGCTGGCGGATGCGTTCTTTTAGCTCCGCGATTGCATGCGGATCGCGCGCTTCAATTGCCGCGACGCCATCAGCGATGCGCTTTCCGCGCTCGAGCAAGTCGGCTTTCAGCCGTTCGCCTTCCTGACAGCGGCTCTCATCGAGCGCTTTGATTGCGTCATTGAGTGCGGGATCGACGCATTCCTTGAGCTCGTCATAGCGCTGGCTGCTGCCGTCGCAGAGCACGCCGGGAATCAGCAGGATGTCCTGAAGTGTCGGTTCTGGTAAGCCGAGATTGCGTGTGAGCACGCGCAATTGAGTGCATGCATCAGTCGCCGCTTGCGCATTGACATACGTACTTGCCGCATGTGCTTGCTCGAGTTGATAGGAGACGACGACATAGAGGCTGCCGCGCGAGAGTTTGCTTTGGATAATGCGCCGCAATGCGGGCTCCATCACGCCAAATTCCTTCGGGATGGAAAAACGCAGATCGACTTGCTTGCGGCTATTGACTGCCGAAATCTCGACTGTGACTTGTCCGCTTGGGCAAGTCGCGACGCCGCGCCCATATCCAGTCATGCTCTTCATTGCACCGTTCCTCTGTTTTTATATCGTCTTATACCGAGAAGCGGATGAAGCAGCAGTCACCATCTTGGACGACATATTCTTTGCCCTCGATGCGGAGTTTTCCTGCTTCCTTCGCGGCATTCCATCCGCCATATTGCATTAAATCATCGTATGAGATGACTTCCATGCGGATAAATCCGCGCTGCATATCCGTGTGGATTTTGCCTGCGGCTTGCGGTGCTGTCGCGCCTGCAGTCACTGTCCACGCGCGAGTTTCATCCGGGCCGGTAGTGAAGAATGTCAAGTAGTTCAGCAGTTTATAGCCAGTGCGAATCACTTGCTGCAGGCCGCTGCATTCCGCGCCGAGATCTTGCAGGAACATCTCGGCTTCTTCTTTGGAGAGCTCCTGCAGCTCCTCTTCGAATTTTGCGCAGACCGGCACGACTTCCATGCCGTGCTCCGCCGCTTTCGCAATCAGCGCTTTCGATGTGTCGTCTTTGCCGAAGGACTTGTATGTCTCTTCGTCGCAATTCGCGCAGACGAATGCGGGAATGAGCGTGAGCAGCTGCATTCCTTTAGCGAGCTTCGTCTCTTCTTCGCTCTCGTGGTCGTATTCCGGCATTCTGCCTTCATTGAGCGACGCAATAAAGCGCTCGGTCAGCTCGATATCCTGCTTCGTCTCGGTATCCGCTCCGCAACGGCTGAATTTCTTCGCTTTCGCAAGCCGCTGCTGAAGCAATTCCAAATCCGCGAGCATTAACTCGGTGATAATCAAATCCAAGTCGCGCACCGGATCCAGCGTCTCCTTGACGTGCGTTACATCCGGATCCTTGAAGAGCCGCACGACATGCGCAACCGCATCAACACCGCGGATGTTGGAGAGAAATTGATTGCCCAGTCCCTCGCCTTTGCTTGCGCCCTCGACTAATCCGGCGATGTCGATGAATTTCATCGTCGCCGGAACAATCTTCGCGGATTTCTCCAATTTTGCTAACGCATCGACACGCGCATCCGGTACCGGGACAATGCCGGTGTTGGGCTCAATTGTGCAGAAAGGAAAATTTTGCGCGGCCGCTTTGCCATTGGAGAGCGCATTGAAAAGAGTCGATTTGCCGACATTCGGCAACCCAACAAAACCACAAGACAGAGACATAACTTGTATTCGAAGTAATTATTTATTTCTTGAAAAGATTCTTGACCGCATCCGCCGCATTGCCCAGCGCTTCGCCGGTCGCATCCGCCGCATTGCCCAGCGCTTTGCCGGTCGCTTTGCCCAGATCCTTCAGACCACTCCACGCTTTGCTTGCGACATCCGCAGTCGATGTGCAGATGCTCTTGAGGAT
>CAVGNO010000096.1:0-814 GCA_963630475.1 Blautia faecis
GGTCGTGAGTGCGAATTTGCGGTTCTGGCGGCAAAGCGCCACACACGATGACGCGAAGCGTGCATGAGGCGTAGCCAACTACGCCGAATGTGCGCGACAAAGTCAGCGTGTGATGCCGCGCCGCCGACTGGATTGAAAAATCGCACTCATGACCGATTTATGGCGCAAAAGAATCAACTCCACGGATTCAGGGAACAGTTTGGTTTCAAAATGGCAACGGATGGCAAAATAAAGCAAAATACCCCCCCCATTTCTAAATTTGGGATATATGTATCTGTATTGATTTTATTGTGTGTGGGGTTAGTTGGATTTATCGGCTATCTGTCGTTTGAATTTTTCCGTTGGCATATTGATTATAGTGGCGCGCAGGAGCGCTTGGTGTCGTGTGAAGCGCGGATTGTCGAATTAGACAAGCGGATTGCGGCTGGCACGCAGGATGCGAAAGCGGCGGAAGCGATACGCGCCGATCTTGAGTCATTGCAGTCAAGTCAGAATGAGAAGCGTGCTGCATTGGCGGAATTGCAGAAGACCGAGCTGGCGCTTGCGAGTGAAGTAAGCGCGAAACAACAGCAGTCCGAAGCGCTGGTTGCGACAATTGATGAGCGCAAACGCGCAATCGCATCCCTTGAGACGTCGATTGCTAATTTGTCACAGCAGCAGGAAAAGTATCAGGGGCTGGTCAAGCAGCTGCCTGCACTCGATGAGCAGATGAAGATTGCGCAAGCGCGTTTGGCGGAGAGTGCCAAGCAAGAACAGGAAGCGCAAAAGCGTTATGTCGCAGAAACATCACGTCGCGAGAAAGCTCTGAACGAGC
>CAVGNO010000096.1:824-8061 GCA_963630475.1 Blautia faecis
ATGGAAGGCAATAAACGCCATCAACTGGATATCCAGGAACGCCAAGCCGAGATTGCGAAATTGCGCGCTGAAGCAGCTGAATTGAATCAACGGCGCGACAGTGTCTCAAAACAGCTCTCGGAGCTGACTGCAAAATTGGCGAGTGCGCAGGAAACGCTAGCGCAGAAGACAAGCCAGAATGAGAAGCTGGTCAATGATTGCGAAGCCGTAAAAAGCGAATTGGCGCAATTGCGTGTGCAGCTGACCCAAACACGCAAGGAGTCGCAGGAAGCGCAGACGGCATTGGGAAGTGCAAAGAGTGCGCTGGCAGAGCAAAATGATGCATTGGCGCGATGCCGAAAAGAGAATGCCGATGCATCATCACAACTCGGCGCAACCAAAGCAGCATTGAGCGCAAATGAAGAGCGCGCACAATCAGTCGCAAAACAACTGGAGAACGCTAACAGCGAGTTGGCGACTAAAACGAAGGAGCTATCAGCAGTCCAGTCGCAAGTCGAGAGCCTGAAGAATACGCAGTCGCAATTAGCGTCGGATATCGTAAGCAAGCAGGGCGAGCTGGCGAAAGTGACTGCGCAAGCGGAGAGCGCAACCGCGCAGCTCAAGCACTCGCAGGATGCATTGAGTGTGAGTGAAAGCAAACGTGCGGAGTTGTCTGCGCAGAGTGCGAGCTTGACTCAAGAGGTTACGGGGCTGCAGAAGCGCCAGCAGGATGCGCAAGCTACGCTGGAAGAGTCGAAATCGCAATTGAAGAGTACGAGTGATGCGCTACAAGCGAAACAGCGTGAGCTGTTGCAGTTGAGTGAGAAAGTAGCGGAATTGCGCGGAAGTATTACCGCATTACGTGAACAATTGACAGAGCCGCAGAGCGCTACGCAACCAGAGGAATCGGCAGAGAACAAATAGTGGGGAGATGACAAGATTATGCTAGTATTGATTTTCTACATCCTTTTGGTGTTGGCGGTTGCCGGCGTCGCAATTTTTGGAGTCAGCGCGGTTGTACTCTATAAGCGCGCTGTGGATTTGAATCCGCTTTTTGCGAAGAAGGCAGAATTGCAGCAACGCATTGAGGCTCTGGATACGCAACTGAATACCAATGAAGCCAAGTTAAAGGATCTGCATCAGCAACAAGCGGTTGCTGAACAGATTATAAACAAAGCAGCGGCAGATCGGCAGTGGTTGAAGGATAATGAGACGACGATTGATACCGCAAAGGCTCAACTTGCCCAAGCAAACGTACAATTGGCGGCTTTCGCCCAGAAACAACAGGATGAACAGAATAAATTAAATGCCGTTGTCAAGAATTTACAGGACGCACAGAATCAACTGTATAGTGTCCAACAGACTGTGGGGCAACTTGATGCAAAAAAGAATCTGCTAGATGAAGATATTCGCACACTGAAAGCGCAGAAGACCGCGAATATCCAGCAGGAACAGAATGCGCGTGTCAAGCTGACTCAAGCGCAAAATGACTTGGCGGCAGTGCAAAGTCAGCTGGATATGCTGAAAACGCAGTTCGATAGTGACAAAGCGCGTTATGATGCGCAGTTGCAGGCCAAGCAGCAGGATTTGGAGGACAGGCGTGCGGAGTTAAAGGCAACGAAGGCGGAGCTGGATGATATCAGCAAGAAGAATATAGAGTTGAAGGGCGAGAATAACGAGCTAGAAATACAGCTCAATACGAAGCGGCCGAATGTCAATCAGTGGGGTGATTTAGAGCGTCCGGTATTTGAGTTTACAAGGAAGAATAAAGTAAAAGAGAATAACGAGAAGGAGTCAGAGTGGCTGGAGAATTTCAAGAAGCGGCTGAAAGACCATGGGATTATCTTCTCGGAGCGGATGATTTATGCGTTCCACACAGGCATGAAAGTAGCGGATTTATCGCCGCTGGTCGTGTTGGCCGGTATTTCTGGCACGGGTAAGAGTCTGTTACCGCAGTTATATGCGCGTGCGATGGGGATGAATTTTGTGCAGTTGGCAGTGCAGCCGCGCTGGGATAGTCCGCAGGATATGCTGGGATTCTTCAATTATACGGAGAATCGTTTCAAGGCGACGGAGCTGTCGCGGTTATTGTGGCAGTATGACCGCTGGAACAACAAGAACCCGGATGTGCCGCAGGATGATGCGAGTCTGCCGATGAATCTCGTGTTGCTGGATGAAATGAATCTCGCGCGCGTCGAGTACTACTTCAGTGATTTGCTCAGTAAGCTTGAAGTGCGCAGAACGATTGATGCAAATGACGCAGCAAGCCGTCGTGCGGCAGAAATCGAGATAGAATGCGGTGCGACGAAGGATAATGCGGATACGCGTCGGCTGTTTGTTGCGCCGAATACGCTCTTTGTCGGCACAATGAATGAGGATGAGACGACTCAGACACTCTCGGACAAAGTGATGGATCGCGCGAATGTGCTGCGTTTCGGGCGTCCGCTTAAATTGGATGCGAAGCCAGACACACAGGGATTCATGAATGCATACGGTAATACACGGATGAGTCTAGCGACTTGGGAGGAAAAATGGAAGAAGCCGGCAGATAAAGTAGAAGGCCTCAGGATTGGCAATACGAAGCTTACAGCATACATGGATGGAATCAATGACATTCTGGCCAGTATTGAGCGGCCATTTGCGCACCGTGTCTGGCAGGCAATGCGGCTCTATGTCGCAAATTATCCCGATGGAACGGATAATGGCATAAAGCACGCAGTTGCCGATCAGATTGAATTAAAGATTATGCCGAAACTGAATGGATTGCAGACGCAGGGAAATAAAGTGTCACAGGCATTTGAACGGCTGCAAAATCAAATTGACATCCTGGGCGATACCGAGCTGACCAATGCATTCCATGAAGCGCGTGATAACAACGACATCTTCTTCAAATGGCATGGTGTGACGCGGAATTAGCAATGACTGATGAAGCGTTCACCCATAAGAATGATATTGCTGCGCTGCAGGCATATTTGAATCGTGCTGGCAATGACGAGAAGATTGCGCCGCCGTCGGGATATGCCACAGTTACGGCGATCATTGAAGTGATGTCGCAACTGCGGATTGCGGCAGAAAGCGCTTATCGTACGCAGCCATGGACTGCACGGGACAACCGCCGTGAATTGCCGTTGAGGTGGGAGGACGCATACGAACAGATTTTTAACGCAGAGCAAGGGCCGCCGTCATCCACGATTACGATGATAGCAGAGCAATTTTTGCCGGAGCTGATGCTGTTATTGAGCAATCTGCGGCGTGTCTTGCGGCGTGAACGGCAGATGGTGCAACTTTCGCAAGCACGGCAGCTCGATGTGCAATGTATGAGGTGGATGACACGCCAGCCGGGTAGTACAGTTGCGGATAAAGCCGGTGCACGGCAGCGCATCATGGCTGTCGTGCGCAATGAGAGTGTCGATACGCCGGAAAATCGTGTGCTCAAGAGTTTTCTGTTGCTGTGTCAGCGCACTTCCAGCGAATATCTGCGGAAATTTGGCGATCAATTTTGCACATACGAACGCGTTAGGAAAATCCGTGATTTGCTCGCGCTGGTGACTGAAGCGCTGGCGAATCCGGAGATGCTGGCAGTGAGCACATTAGGAACACTGCCGCCACCCAATTATGTCCTGCGCTATGATCCACTCTATTCGGCAGTCTGGCAGTGGTATATCCGGCTGTTACGACAGCAGCAGCTCGTCATCGCAGTATGGCCATATCGGGAGCACCTGTTGGATGAATTTATGCGGCTATGCTTGGCGGTGCAATTGCATCATACATACTCCAATATCTGCTTCCATGATGAACTCTGGCTGTCATTTATGCCGTCATACGGGCGGTTTTTACGCCATTGCACTTGGAATAACTGCTTCTGGCTCAACGCAAATAACCGCATCATCGTCTATTCTGGCGAAGGCGATGCATTTCCGTTGCTGCATTGGCGGCGATTGATCAATAATAAGCCGCAGAATGCGCACAATTTGCTTTTTGTATACGACGGCATCGTGACTGCAACGAATCTGCCGCGCGATGGCAAGTCGGAGTATGTACGATATATCACATCGACTTCAATGGCCGGCGAGATGGCGGATGAACTGCCAATCTGGCATGAAGCTGATGATTTGAGCGGCTATATGACCCGGCTCTTTCATGCATTGCAGTGGGGAAAATGACAGATGATTATCGATGTATGGGATTTGACTTGCCGGATGCGTTATTCTCGCTGGGTGGATTGCACTGAAGCGGATGCACGAGTGGTAAACCAGGGGCAATTGCGCGAAGAAGTGATTTATCCGCGCGGCGAAGCAGACAACCGTACGCCGTATCTGCAAAATTACAGGCAGCCAAATATTGCGGATTTCTATGACGCAAATGGCAGGTTGAATTTTGATAACGCATTCTTTCTCGAAGATATGCTGCATGATCTGGAGAGCGATAATGAGGATGTGATGCGCTCAAATGCTCAACACTTGCGCGATTACTTCCGACTGGAAGCCGCGCGTTTGCGCGAGAAAATTGCGAGATATGACGAAGCGGACAGCATTGTGCTTGTCGTGCCGGATTCGCTTTCGCCTTTAGCGCAGACGCGGCTTTTGCGCTACTGCGGAATGCCATCGGGGCGCGTGCGGCTACTCTGGACATCTATCGCGGCAGCGCTGGGCGCCGAGGAGCAGTATGCGCTTCTGCCTGCCGGTAGCACTCTGATGGTAGTGTTACCGCAGAAGCACTATGGCTATGGCGTGCAGTTGGAATTGACGCAAGTGAGCAGACAAAATACGCGCGTTATCCCGCGGCGGCGGTGCTTTCAAGCTGACAGCAAGTATTATCCGCAGCTAAATGCATTCAAGAAGACACTGCTACCGTATGGAGGAAATACGCAGACAACTTACGATTTTGTGCTGCATGCTTATGGCAATTCGCAACGCGCTTTTATACTTCCAGTGAGTAATGGCAATTGGCGTTTGGTTGATAATTTCCCCGCATTGCAATATGCTAGCGTGAAACTGTCTAACATTGCTGGCAATTGCGTCATTGTGCCTGGCATAACGCCGGTTGAAATAAACAGCAGAGTGAAAATCTTGAGCGATAAGCAAGACTTGAGCGCAATGGGAGAGAGGAAAGACTTTATTTCCCGAGGCGCAGCGCGTTTTGCCGTGCGTAAAGCTAATCATCTGCCGACTTATTTTGATCAATGCGAGCGGCTCTCTATCATCATCCAAGATAGCCAGAGGGAGACGATCGAAGCACATACGCTGATTGAACCGCAAGACAGCTGTGATGGCGGTGAAGTCGTGCTGGGAAAAGTGAATACCGACAGCTACTTGCCGCCGCAGAATTCTGTCGGAAAATTCTATCTGGCAATGGGCGAAGTGCACAATAGCACTCCGCTGAAGTATCTGGAGCAGGATTTTGGATGCGAGTCATTACACGAACAACGCTTGACGATGCGGTCATCAATGCTTCCCGGACAGGGCGTCGCGCAAGTATCCGTCGAAGGCGCACCATTATTCAAACAAGCGGTTGAATTGGATTTCCTCAATATGCAGAATTGCAAGGAGACACTGCAGAGCTTAAGCGAACAACTCAAGCGCAGTTTCCCGATTGACATGCCGGCCGTCAAAGCAAGTCGCACTTTGTGGAATTTGTCCGACTGGGATATTCAGCTATATCTTGATCGTGGCCTGTTGTCTGGTAATGAAATCTTTGCGAGGAGACGGAAAATTAATCAATTTGCCGTGGGATTGGATTCACTGGAATGCGAAAATGTCTTCGGCAATCACGAATCATATCGCATTCCTGCCGGAATTTCACCGCAGACCGTCAAGACGCTGTTTACAAAATTGGCCGAGGATTATGAGCGCATTAGAAAACGGCCATATTACAGCGAAAATGACCTCAATCTATATCTGCGACCGATTGCATGGAGCTATCATCCTGAATTCCCGCTATTTAAGCAGATTGTCCACGATATCGTGGATGAATTGAGCAATACATTGTCCGGCGCTCCCGTGATGCATACGCTTTGCGCAAATCTGCTCACGGATACAAACGATTTGCGGAAATACTTGAATGCATGGATAGACCAGACCGATAATTTGCTGGAAGAGCATCCAAAAGCAGAGCTAAAGAAGTCAAGTTGGAATCGCTCATTGTTTCAGATCCTGATCTTCAATAATGACGCATTGAAGGAGATGGACAACGATCTTTGTTACGACATCGTGGATCGGCTATGTAAATTGCTTGATTTGAAGTCATCAGGTGAACTCGCATATAAGCAAGTACTCCTCGCATTGCTTTTTATGCTGAAACGCCGTAAGTATGACCATGGTTTCCTGCGCGAAGAAAAGAAGTCTGTTCTTTTCAATACTGTTCTGATACAAATGGCAGAGTTTTGCAGGAAACGCGCGCGCACACAACCCGCCAATTGCGGCATTTGCAAGATGATAGAAGAATTCCTGAATGGCAATGGAACACTGGCAGGACTCCCCGCATTGCTCAATAGCGTGGACGGTAACGGCGGCGCTAATGGAAATGGCGGTGCCCGTGGTATAAACAATTCCCAATCGACGAAACGATAATGAATGATGACCAGCTGGCAAAGATTTTGTCGCTATGGCATTTCTCGGAGAATGGTGTATGCAGCGCCATCTCACGCGACTGTGTGATGGCGCATCTTCTGCGTGTAGTGCCAGAATGCGATTGTGCGAAGCTGTTCAATAGCTTTATTTATGATAAGTCATTGAAACTGAATGACAGTGGCGATGGATATGTGCTTGGCGCGGCAATGACAGAGCGTTATCGGGAATTGCAAAAGCGCGGCTTAATCACAACGGGCTTTACGCGGACAACTAACTTGTCGTTGCAACAGCAATGGGAGCATTTCCGCAAGCTATTGGATTACTACATCGACTGCGCACGCCACAATGCACGCAAGCAGGAAGCGTTGTTTTGTAGCGATTATCAGAAGTCGTTTTTCATGCCGTTGTTGCATACGGTCATTGGCGGATGGTTGAAGCCGTTGAGTGAAAATACGCGTACACTCGATGTAGAAATTCCCTATAACGCAGCAGATAAAGGCGCGATGGCGATTATTTGCGGAGAAGCGCAGACTAGCGGCGAGGACATCTATATCGGCTACCCCGTCGAGCAATTCCTGGACAAAGCGGGGAAGCCGCATTATTCGCCAATTTGCTTGCTGCCCGTCGAACTCCTGCAGCCGGTGCACCCCAGTATCGATGCTAGAATTCGTATCCGCATTCATCTGGAT
>CAVGNO010000097.1:0-5826 GCA_963630475.1 Blautia faecis
ATACACCGCCAGTCGGACGCGCTTTGGAGAAATTCATAATCCGTCCTCCCCGCTATTCCTTATTGCACTGCTGTGTGTGTTTCTTGCGTGCGGCGACGCGTGCCGCTAGACGCGAACACTCCTGTTCGAGGCTTCCGATCAAGTTGCTCAAGTGCCCACGGAAAAGCGCGTATGCCGCCAATGCGCCAATGCCGATAATCAGCCCGCCGAATGTCGTATACATCGCGGTTGCGACACCGCTGGCCAAGCGGTCGGCTTTATTCGCGATGTCATTTTCCAATCCTGTGAATGAAATCATCATCCCCCAGACCGTTCCGAGCAACCCGACCATTGGCGCAATTGTCGCGACATCACCCAGATACTGGAGCTGTCCCCAAAGGCGTGTACTCTGGCGATTGCCCTCTTCCTCCAGTGCACTCTGAAACAGCTCGGGTGTCGCGTAGCTCGCTTCTTCATGATATTGCGAGCATGCCGACGCGACAATTCTGCCCAGCGGCGAATTCTTCCCTTCTTCGATTTCGCCCAGTGCATCGACATCGCCATCGGCGTCACGCAACGCATTGAGCAGTGCTTGCGGCATCAGGACATTTTTCCGGAAGCTCATCAGATAGTAGATAATCAGCATCACTGCCAGCACTGACAATCCGAGCAGGACATACATCAAGCTACCGCCATCCTGGATGATTTTGCTGACGGTGAGCTGAATTTCTTCCTCTTCTGCGGCATGCAACGCAACGCTAGCCGCCATTGATGCTAAAATTATCTGCGTTTTCATTCTGACTCGCTTCCTAGATAATTAGTTCTGCAATGCTTTGATTGCCTCCACGACATCGGTGATGCCTTTGGCAATTGCGCTCCAGTCACCGCTGGCAGATGCCGCTTTCAGATCCGCGCTCTTGGCTAACCACGTGCCGCCGACACATGCGATTTCCGGCACTTCGAGATAGGAATTGAGCAGCGCGGGCGTCACACCGCCCGTCGGCATGAAACGCACGCCCAACTGACGATACGGCGCGAGGAGATTCTTCAGCATCTTCACGCCGCCATTCGCTTCCGCCGGGAAGAATTTCAGGAATGTGCATCCCAGCTCGTGCGCTTGCTCCAGTTCCGATGGCGTCGCAATGCCGGGTACAAATGGGAAGTCGCAATTGATTGCTTCCTGCACGACGACGGGATTGAATCCGGGCGCGACTGCGAAGCTTGCGCCTGCATCAATTGCTTTGTGGAGGACATCGCGGCTAAGCACAGTGCCGGCGCCAAGCGTCAGCTCGGGGAATTCCTTTGCTGCGCGGCGAATCGTCTCTTCTGCGGCCGCGGTGCGGAATGTGATTTCAGCGGCCGGCAAGCCATTTTCCATCAGCAGTTCGCACATCTTCATGCCGATTTCAACCGTATCCAATACCAGCACCGGCACGACTTTGAGTGCAGAGAGGCGAGCGAGAATCTGATCAGTTTTTTCGTTAAACACAATTGTAGCTATTTTTTATTAGCGCGTAACTTGCGCAATTGAGACGGCAGAGCAATTGCGCCAAATGCATACGCGACTGCCAGCACCGTCATACTCCAAGAAAATGCAGTCTCCCAATCTTTATAATCGACTGCAAGACAAATTATTACAATCAGGATAATCAACAAGAGCAACCGCAATGAACGCGGAATTGACGGCCAGAGATTTTGGCCAAAATGGCGATACGGGATATTGGAAATCATCAGAATTCCGGAGAGGATAATGCAGACTGCCGCAATGATCGTGTATTCCATCCCACTGTATTGCACACAAGCCAAAACGCCGCTTCCAGCCAACAGCGCGCCCGCCGGCGAAGGCAGTCCCTGGAAGATGCCCGGCGGCATCTCAATTGTCGGATGAATGAAGCGATAGAGCCGCCAGAAGATGCAGCCGATATAGAAGATTGCTATCACCGCGGCAAGCCATGGCGAAAGCGAGTCGTCAATTCGCGTCAGTCCGAGGAAGATCATACTGCCGACTGCGAGGCCGAAGCTAGTGCCATCCGCAATATCATCATAGAGTGCACCACGCTTCGTCGAACCGAACTTGCGCGCCATCTTGCCGTCGAACAAATCAAAGAATTGTCCAGCAAATATCAGGACAAATGAGAGGATGTAGTTCGACGGATAGCATTCCGGATGCCACGCAGTCCAGATTGCACCGAGTCCGCAGACAAAGTTCATGAATGTGAGCGAATTAGCATAGAAGTAATCCGGCACAATCTTGCAATAGAGCGAGAGGAATGCCAGGATAATGCATGAGAGCATCATCGCATCGACAGTCGCTTGGCGGAAAAGCGGAATGCCCGGACAGCGCAATTGATAAATTGCCAGTATTGCAATCAGCACTGTCACCAGCGCAGTCTTCACTTTGCCGAAGGAATTTGCGGCAGTCTTCTTGCAGAAGAACCGCGAGCACTGCCCCAGCACGTCGATGATGCAGTAAGTAATCACCATCCAAAGGCTTAAGCGTGGCGAAGTGACATTGGAGCCGCATGCCAGATAAATCAGCGCAGGGAAGGACATCATCTTATCCGACAGCGGATCAAGCCACTTTCCGGTCGGTGTCACCAAATCACATGTGCGCGCAATCGTCCCATCAGTCAAATCCGTAATCATCCAGAATGCGAACCACAGGATTGCGAGCGTCCAGTTGCCGGCATGCGCAAAGAGGATTGCCACGACGCCTTGCGGAAACCGCAGAATCGAGATGCCATTGGGATGCAATGGCCAGAAATGCCGGATGAAATTCTGGCATTTCGGCGAGCGCGTCGCGCTCAGCACAGCCAAGCGCTCCAAGAGTAACATCAACAGGATGATTGCAATGATAAGAATGGTGTATCCCATGACAAAAATTTTCCGACTATCGTTCTATTGCGCTATGCGTCAGCGCGTGATGTGTCATGCTTCTTCAATTTTACGGTATTGAGGCGCCGAGGGGAAGCGCTGATGATATCAATTGACAACACATCGGTCTCTACATGCTCACCACTGCGGGGTATACGGCCGAGACGTGCCATAATATAGCCTCCAATAGTGTCGTAGCCCTCCTCTTCGGACAATTCCAGCATCAGTGATTGATTCACTTCGCAAATCGGCATGCGCGCATCCGCAATCACTGCGCCGTCCGGCTGCTTGATCGGATTTTCCTGCGTGTGCTCCTCATGATCAAATTCATCATGAATCTCGCCGACAATTTCCTCCAGGACATCCTCGATCGTGACGACGCCCGCAGTGCCGCCATATTCATCCAGCACAATCGCGATATGGATGCGGCGATGCCGGAAGTCATTGAGCAGCTCGGCGACATTTTTGGATTCGGGGACAAATACCGGCTGATGCAGCATCTCTGACACTGTCTTGCCCTGCTGATAAAGCTTATCGTCAAGCAAATCCTTCGCATACAATACGCCGGTAATCGTATCGATGCTGTCTTTGTAAACCGGGATGCGGCTGTGACCGCTTTTGGCAATCGCTTGCTTGGCTTCCGCAATACTGCATTTGTCACTGATCGCGCTGATATCGACACGCGGCGTCATGACCTCATGCACAAGCGTCTTGTCCAATGTCATGACGCCATTGAGCATCCGGCGTTCATCAGACTCCAGATTATTAATCGTCGCGGCCGAGACATTCCCCTGCGGCAATACAATCGTATCATCCTGGACAATTGAGAGGATTTCGTTCTCCTCGGTAACGAATGCGCTGTCATCATCTTCCGCATCGCGCTGGCAGTGCGCTGCCAAGATGCGCAACGGCTCGAGAATTATCGCAAGCGGCCAGCGCATAAAGCAATAAAGCTTAATCGCAATACGGATAATGACTGCACTGCCGCGTAATGTGAGCATCATCTCTGTCACTTCAATCGCCATTACGCCAATAATAAATGACGCGACAATTATAAGCCAACGCACCCAGCAGACAACACCGGATGTCAGCGTAAACCACGTATACCACGCAGAGATTGCGACCGCGCAACTCAATAGCAACAGCACACGGCAGCAAGTCAGAATCTGCGGCAGCTGCGGCAGATAGTCGTGTAATTTCTCCGCAGTATCGCGGTCCTTGTCCTTAAGTTTGCGCAGCCATGCGCGATTAAGCGTCTCCAGCTTGACTGTCGCTTCAAACAGAAACAGCCCGATGACACTGCATAGAATAGACAATAAGATGGAAAGTGTACTCATATAGAAAATTGGCGTGCCGATGGTAGCATTATCGGCGCCAGTGCTGAAAAGACTCCTCTTTTACGGACCTAATTCACGTAACGTCTATATTATATCATAACTGCCTCACTCGATGTGCCAGAGCAGAAGTTTTCTCTGCTACAAATTCCCTCTCTGCTCGATGCCAGGCATATCATATACAAACCCAATATTCACATATATATTCTGCGGCATTTCTTTTTTTACGCTTGTTATCCCCTCCAGAAAGAAAACAATGTCATCTCTTCTGCTTGCAGTAATCTACTTATCCTTCATCAGCTTGGGTTTGCCGGATGCGCTATTGGGCTCTGCTTGGCCTGAAATCTATCCAAAGATGGAAGTACCCTTGGCTTTTGCGGGCATTATCACGTTTATTATCTCCTGCGGGACTGTCGTTTCCAGCTTGATGTCGGATCGCATGACGCGTCGGCTGGGCGCGGGCAAAGTCACTGCGTTCAGCGTATTGCTCACCGCAATTGCGCTTGCCGGCTTCGGCTTCTCCAACCACTTCTGGCAACTGTGTCTCTGGGCAGTGCCGTATGGCCTGGGCGCAGGTGCAGTAGATGCGGCATTGAATAACTACGTGGCATTGCATTATTCGTCGCGCCACATGAATTGGCTGCATTGCTTCTGGGGCGTAGGCGTTACGATCAGCCCGTACATCATGAGCTTCTGCCTCTTCCATAATCTGGGCTGGCACGCGGGATACAACACAGTATCTGTCTTGCAATTCGCATTGACCGCAATAATTTTCTTCTCACTGCCACTGTGGAACAACAGCCGCAATGTCAGCACGACGGAAGAGCCACAATTGTCTTCGACGGACAAGCCGGTCGGACTACGGCAAGCCATCGCGATTCCCGGCGTCAAGTCTATCCTGGCCGGCTTCTTATGTTACTGCGGAATGGAATCAACTGCAATTCTTTGGGCATGCTCATTTCTGGTATTGGCGCGCGGCATTGACAATGCATTGGCCGCACGCTATGGCGCATTGCTGTTCATGGGAATTATGCTAGGGCGTTTCTTGAGCGGCTTCATTTCAGTGCGCTTGGGCGATCGCAATATGATTCGGCTCGGCATCACCATTGCTATCACGGGAATTGCGATGCTCCTGATGCCCTGGCATTGCGCCTGCTTGACCGGGTTATTGCTCTTCGGTTTGGGATGCGCGCCTGTCTATCCATCCATAATTCACCAGACGCCCGCCAATTTCGGCGTCGTCAATTCGCAGGCAATCATCGGCATTCAAATGGCAAGCGCATACGTCGGATCGACACTTGTGCCACCAATTTTTGGCTACATCGCACAGCGCACGACAATGTCACTTTTCCCCTTCTTCCTACTCATATTCATTGTGCCGCTCTTCCTGTTTCTTGAGCATCTTAACTATACTGTTGCACGCCAGAAAGATCTGCAATAAGCGACTCAAAAATATCTCATTATTGCAAAAGAATCACCAGACTTTACGGATTCAGGTGTAAATTAACTCCTGTTTTCTTTTATGAAAAATGTGTTTTTCAGATATGAAAACCAGGAGTTTTTCACCGAACAAATAGGAGATTCTTTACTATGTTTGACATTTCGCAATACACGTCAGCAATGGCCAGTGGATACTGGC
>CAVGNO010000097.1:5836-6918 GCA_963630475.1 Blautia faecis
GACCAGCTTGGCAGTGACGAAGCAAATGCCAAATATCGCGAGCTCTACGGCACGCTCTTTAACTCAGCGACAATCGCATTCTACTGGAAAACATTTGAGCTGGAGGAAGGCAAACCGCGCTTCCGTGCCGAATATCGCGACAGCGCGGAATTCTGGAATAACTGCCCCGATCCCAAGCATCAGCCGCATTGGCGCCGTCCGGCATCCGATCCAGTAGTCGAGTTCTGCTTGAGCAAGGGCATTCGCTTGCACGGCCATACGATGACTTGGGGCAATAACCGCTGGCAAATCCCCGAATGGCTCTTTGCGCAAATGCCACTGGATGCATTGATTCAAGGCGATTATAGCCGCAATCCAATTAATGGCAATCTCCCCGACTGCGCTTCCCGCAACTGCTTCGGCGAATTGTCCGCAGAGGAATTTGCGAATAAATATCCGCAATACACCGAGAAAATCAATGTAATCATGGCGAAACGCATCATCGAATTAGCCATGCATTACGGTGATAAAATTGACAGCTGGGATGTCGTCAATGAGAGCGCAGCGGACTTCTCAGACGGACGGCTAATCCCTGATGCGCGGCTGTGCAAATCCTTATACGGCCCAATGCCCGGCGACTACCCCTATCGCAGCTTGAAAATTGCGGAAAGCGTTTTGCCGGCAAATGTCAAGCTCAATATCAACGACTACACTACAAACGAAAACTATCTGCACGAAATTCAACAACTGCAGAAACGCGGCTGCAAAATCGACATCGCCGGCGAACAAATGCACATCTTCGATCCGCAGGTCTGCTTGGATATTGCCGCAGGCACATCGGATGCCCAAGCGCCGGACGTCGTGACCGCAATCTTTGAGCAGCTCGCTCAAGCCGGTGTACCAATTCATTTGAGCGAAATCACCATCCCGTCGCCAAATAATGATGAACGCGGACAAGCCATCCAAGCCGTCATCACCCATAACCTCTACCGGCTCTGGTTCAGCTTGAAGCCGATGATGGGTATCACTTGGTGGAATGTCGTCGATGACTGCGGCGCACCCGGCGAGCCATCCGTCTCCGGGTTATTCTCGCGCACAATGCA
>CAVGNO010000097.1:6928-7807 GCA_963630475.1 Blautia faecis
ATGCAGCCCAAACCGGCATTCTTCGCACTCGATGACCTCATTAACCACCAGTGGCGTACCAATACATACGCACATGCCGATAAAGACGGCATCGTCGCATTCCGCGGCTTCCGCGGAACATATCGCCTCACTTGGAATGACGCACACGGCAACGAATCAACACAAGACGTCGTGCTGAAATAAAAATTTGAACGGAGGTTAACGGATTTATACGGAATCCGTTAACCTCCGTTTTATTCCGTTTACCTCCGTTAACGTCCGTTTCCGTTTTATATAAACCGGTTATCGGCCGACGATGTCATTTCCTTCCAGCCGTCAATACGTCCCTTGACGGAGTTGAAATTGACACCAATCATCCGAATGGAAAGTCCGCTGGACTGGAATTTTTCGTAATAATGTTTGTCTTCAATCTGGCTGACCGCTTTTTTCGCGCTCTTATTCAGCTTGAACTCGAAGATATATACCGCCTTCGCGGTACGGATATACGCGTCGATACGTCCTTCATTGGTACGGGATTCGGCTTCGACGCTATTTCCAAGCAGCAGGAAGGTTATGAAGAAGATGGTCTGGTAGTAATGTTCGTCCCCTCCACGGATGTCGTATGGAATGCTGGCAAAATAGGATTCCAGCGCGCGCATGAATGTCTCCAGATCATCGCGTCGTATAGCATCCGTCAGTTTGAAGACCACGGAGGACATGGCCGAGTCCTTATAACCGCTGTAATAAGCCAACAACTGGGTGTTGAATGCATCTTCCACTTCATAGTCGGGGAATCCCAGTTTGAACATACATGAGCTTCTTGGACCGGGCAGGACCTCCTTGATTGTCAGGTAGCCAGTCTGCCAGAGTAGTCCTAGGGGATCGATATTGTCTATCTCG
>CAVGNO010000098.1:0-7651 GCA_963630475.1 Blautia faecis
CCCCTACATCGGGCACAGAACAAGTGGCTTGCGCCCAGTTCCAGCGTAATTTTGCGGGCTATTTTTTTTTTGCGATTGACTGCGTCATCTGCGCCGATGCTGCGGACAAAATCCAATTTGTCGTCAGAGCCGACGCTTGTCGTGACGACTGCGCCCATGTATTTCGCGGTTTGGATTGCAGCGATGCCCAACCCGCTCGCGCCAGCTTGAATAAAGATGGTCTCACCGCGTTTGAGGTTCGCTTCATAGCGCAAATTCAGCCATGCAGTCGCAAAGACTTCAGGCAGTGATGCGGCTTTGCAAATCTGTATTATTTCACGACGTGCTTCAAGCGCATTCATCACGTCTCGCCCAGCGTCTACCGATCCAATCCCGCGCGTTATGCCGATCTAGAGAACCGCCTGAACAAACAGTAAGCGCAATGTCAGCGAAAAATTCAAAAATACGGTGCATATTATGCCATTTACGCTAGCTAAAGCATCGTCTTCGCACCATCATGATGCGGAATCACGTATTAACCATATTTCAGGAGACTAATCGACATGTGTGGAATCGTCGGCTTTACCGGCACCGACAGCCCGGCAGCACCTATTTTACTGGACGGCTTGCGCCGCCTCGAATACCGCGGCTATGACTCGGCCGGCGTTGCATTCCTCGAACAGAAAACCTTGCGCGTCGTGCGATCCGTCGGCAAAGTCGCTGCATTGGACAGCAAACTCGCGCCATTGGGCATTAATGCGACATGCGGCATTGCGCATACGCGCTGGGCGACTCACGGCGCTGCGCTGGAGAAAAATGCCCACCCACATACCGACGACAAAGCGCAATTCGCAGTAGTCCACAATGGCATTATCGAGAATTACCGCGCGTTGCGTCATGAATTGGAAGCGCGCGGACACAAATTTGCGTCGGATACCGACAGTGAAGTCATTCCGATGCTGATTGCGGAGCTCTATGACGGCGATTTTGCATCTGCGGTCAGCGCTACGTTGCGTCAGATCAAAGGGACATTCGGCATTGCGGTCATCAGCATTTTTCATCCCGGCATGATCATTGCTGCGCGTTCCGGCAGTCCCGTCATAATCGGCGTCGGCAATGGCTGCAATTTAGTCGCAAGTGACGCATCGGCATTAGCGCGCCGCACGCAGCAAGTGATTTATCTCAATGACGGCGAGATTGCTGTATTGACTCCGGATTCAGTCGAGATTCGCGATTTCACCAATACGGTATTAGCGCCGCAGATTTCCATCCTCGGCAGCGAATACAACGACTCCGGGCGCGGCGAGTTCGAGCACTTCATGCTCAAGGAGATTTTCGAGCAGCCCGATGCTGTGCGCAATACGCTGCGCGGCCGTCTCGATTTCGACCACGGCAATACGACGCTGGGCGGACTCAATATGACGCCGCGCGAGATGGCGGACATCACGCGCTTTGTGATTGCGGGCTGCGGCACAAGCTTGCATGCCGGCTTAATCGGCAAATATTTCATCGAGGAACTCGCGGGAATTCCGGCATCAGTCGAACAAGCTGCGGAATTCCGCTACCGCAACCCGATTATCGAACCGCGCACGATGGTGATTCCGATCAGCCAATCTGGCGAAACCGCCGACACGCTGGCTGCCGTGCATGAAGCAATCAACAAAGGAGCAGTCGTCGCCGCAATCTCCAATGTCGTCGGATCGACTATTGCGCGTACTTGCGCACGCGGCATCTACTTGCATGCCGGACCGGAAATCAGCGTCGCTTCGACCAAAGCATTCAACTGCCAATTGACTGCACTGCTTCTGCTCGCGCTTAAATTCGGGCGCAACCGCCGTTTGAGCTTGGAGCAAGGCAAGGAAATTGTCGATGCAATCAACCGTTTGCCTGACTTGCTCACTGCAGTCCTTGAACAAGCGGATAATATCAAGACAATCGCGGAAAAGTACGCAGAGTTGCACGACTTCTTCTTCATTGGCCGCGAGATGCTCTATCCAGTCGCATTGGAAGGCGCGCTCAAGCTCAAGGAAATCAGCTATGTCCACGCGGAGGGCTACCATGCCGCGGAGCTCAAGCATGGCCCTATCTCGCAACTGGGCACTCACGCACCCGTCATTGCATTGGCCAATCGCGTACCGGGCTATGATAAGCTGCTTGGTAATATCGAGGAATGCGCGGCGCGCTTCTCGCCAATTATCGCAGTCGTCAATCACGCGGAAGATGCGGCAAAAGCACAAGATAAAATCATCGTGCCGGAGTGCTCGCATTACACTGCGCCGATGGTAACCGTCACTGCATTGCAACTCTTCGCATATTATTTTGCAAGAGCGCGCGGATGCGAAATCGACCAGCCGCGTAATCTCGCAAAAAGCGTGACAGTCGAGTAAATTCCGCGAAAAAAGCGCATTCGGACGTGTAAGAATTTATTGACTTCGCGTAGTATGTGTCTGTGGCATTGTTGCCATAAATGCGGATAAAACAATGTAACTGCTTGCAAAAAAAAAAATGTTACATTATCTTATCCGTATTTCACCTATAATTTTCCCAGTTACAAGGACACTTTACTATGACGAAGATCCTTTGTCCGCATTGCAATCAAGAGTATGATGTCGAAGAGTCGGTACTAGGCCAGGAATGCGAATGCGGAAAATGCGGCAACAGCTTCATAGCCGAAGCATCTGCACCAAAAGAGCCGACGAAGCTGAATATCCCTAATACCGATGCGGCAAACGCATCCGATGACCCCGACGGCAACTTCGACATCGACCTCAACGACGCGCTAAAGACGCTGAAGACGACTAACTGGTATGAGGTCATCCCGCTGAAGAGCATCCTCAGCGTCGCCAATCTGTCCAAGCCGATGGTGCGCTTCTGTCTCTTCCTCACGCTATTTCCGCTATTGATATATAAGGTGATGTCGTGGTTTATTAACAGTGCGGACTGGGGAATGGCTCACTTATTTGCCCCAGTGTCGTTTTATTTCGGCATGATTTGGGTGTTGATATTTGGTAGCCAATTGAAAGTAAAACAGAAATTGCTTATTCGTAGTCTTGGGTATATGCTGTTCACAGCGGTTATCGGAATGGTTATCTGTTTTTCGCTATATAAAATTCCCTTCTTCGAAGATCTGTCATCTTCTGCAAGTGGAAATGAGGGGCTGATGGCTTCTCTAAGGGGCTACTGTCTGGCAGTCGGGCCAATTGAAGAATTCACCAAAATGATTCCATTGCTGATTCTCGGAATCAAGATGAAAAAGATTACTAATGCCCGTAATGGGTTATTTCTTGGGATGGCATCCGGTGTTGGTTTTGCGATCACGGAAGGCTATCGTTATATAGGTAACGGAGCAATTGAGAATTACTTGAGTAATGGCAATGATTGTGGAATTGGCATTCTTCAACAGGTATTTGTGCGTAGTCTGTCATTGTCATTCCTGCATGCAGCATGGTGCGCGATTATCGGCTATGTGATTGGCAACTGCATTAAGAATAACGTGAAGACAAAGTGGCCGCTCATCATGATCGCGTGGATATTCTCCGCACTGCTACATGGCCTTTATGACACATTCTGCGGCAACATCATTGGCTGCGTCGCAACCGTCAGTGCTACTGTAATTATCTTTGCATGCATGGTGGAAAAAGCGAAGGAGGAGTTCTCGCTTGCAAATGCCACCGCTGCAGATACGATCGTAGGGTAATATATACGAGAAGCCCCCCGGAGTTTGCGCCCCGATTTCCGTAGGGACGGGGCTTGTCCCCGGCCGAAAAACGGGGGGGCATTACCGCCATAAATGCGTATTTTTGCAACGGGGGGGGATGTCCGAGATGAACCCCCGAGGCGCGCGCCTCGGGCACAGAACAAGTGGCTAGCGCCGACAAACATGCGGCATCCGGAATAACGGCCGCGCACATGCCGCGCACATACCGCGCATACACCGCGCAAATACCGCGCACATGCCGCACACATGCCGCACACATGCCGCACACATGCCGCGCACATACCGCGCACATACCGCGCACATGCCGCGCACATGCCGCGCACATGGATGGCCATCCATGTGCGCATTACACCCCATTATTATCCCACGTGTATGCCATATAGATGCCCGGTGGGTGCTGTCTCTTCGCACACGCCGCTTGTTCCGTGCCCGAAGCGCACGCTTCGGGATTGAATTCACATTGTACGGGAGGGACCAAGCCCAGGCACTACAACAACGGGCATTCGCCGATGCGGCATTTAGGGATTGAGCGCAGGAAGCTCTGGCCGTAGTTTTTGCTGGTGATGCGATTATCCAACAGCACGACAATGCCTTTGTCGGAGCGCGTGCGGATGAGGCGTCCGAAGCCCTGGCGGAATTTCAGGACGGCTTCGGGCAGACTGAATTCGCGGAAGACGCTGCGGTTGGATTCGCGGCAGAGTTCTTCGCGGCGTTGCATCAACGGATGTCCTGGCGTCTGAAATGGCAGTTTGGTGATAATCACATTGCTCAATGCATCGCCCGGCACATCGACGCCGGTCCAGAAGCTGTCAGTTCCGAAGAGCACTGCGCGATCGGATTTGCGGAATTCCTGGAGCATCTGGCGTGCGGAGAGGTCGCCGCCTTGCAGAAACAGCGGATAGCGCTGTTTTCTGAAGAATCCGCGCAGTGCTTCAGCGCTTTGCTTGAGCTGCTGATAGCTCGTGAAGAGTACGAATGCATGGCCATCTGTTTCCGCGATATAGTGCTGAATCTGCTGATTGAGGTGATCGCTGTATTTGGGACTAGCGGGCTCCGGCATTGGCGGAATATAGAGAGTCACTTGCTGTTCATAGTCAAACGGCGTACTCAAAATTGCTTCCTCGGCGGCGTCTGCGCCAATGCGGCGCTTGAAATATTTGAGGCTACCGCTGACTGCAAGCGTCGCGCTAGTGATAATCACGGGAATAGGCGCATCGCTGTTAAAGAGTAGCGGCCGCAGCTGATCTGCCGGATTAATCGGCACAGCGTTACAGATGACATCCGTGCAATCGCGGCCTGCCAATTCCATCCAGTAAGCCCATTCTTTTTGATCGGCATTATAGAATGTCTGCAGATTATCCGCGAATTCGAGGAGGTTATCGGCGGTCTTGCGGAGGAGCTTCGAGCGTTCGGGGTTATCGTTGATACAGCGATTGCTGATGCGTTTGATAGCTTCGCCTAAATCGCGCAGCGGCATTGTCAGCCCGCCGCCATTAGGCACTGGATCGACAACGCGGCAGATTTTGTCCTGATTTTCCTTGGCATTTGCGCGGATATACTCGACAATGCGCGGGACGTATTCACCGAGGCTATTGTAGAGCGATCTGGCAGTCGCAATCACATCTGCGCTTTCGGCATTGGACAATGCGCCGGAATGGCTACTCTCTGCGACAATCTTCCGGAGCGCATGCGAGATTTCGTTCAAATCGACATGCACGCCGAGCTGGTCGGCGGCGATATCCGGCATTGTATGCGCTTCATCGAGCACCAGCCCTGAAAATGCCGGCAACAAATCATCGCAAGTCAGTGCGCTGAAAAGAAATGCGTGATTAGAGACAATAATTTGCGCTTGTTTGAGGGCATTGCGCGCTTTTTGCATAAAGCACTCGCGTTTGTATCTGCACAGATTCGCGCCGATGCAATTATCGCGCGAGCAGCAGACGCTGCCCCACAACGCATTCAAGCCGGAAATGGACAGCTCATTGCGGTCGCCATCTTCAGTCTTTCCGGCCCATTCGAAGAGTTTTGCTTCCGGCGTTTCCGGCAGCGGCGCGGAAGGCAGATGTTCCTGCATGCTCTTGAGACGATAGAGGCAAAGGTAATTGCTGCGGCCTTTCGCGATGCGGCAGTCAATTGCGCGATTGAGCAATTTCGCCAGCAGCGGCACATCCTTATGGATAATCTGCTCCTGAAGATTGATAGTATTGGTACTGATGACCACCGGCTGCTTCGTCGCAAGCGCATGATAATACGCCGGCACTAGATATGCGAATGTCTTGCCGATGCCAGTCGGTGCTTCGATGCACAATTGCGTTGCGCAGTCAAATGCAGACGCACAAGCGCACGCCATCTCGACTTGCTGTGCGCGCACTTCGTATACTGGTCCGCCGAATTCTACTGCGTGATGTAGTGGCGATGCATCGCCAAAAAACAGCTCTGTCTCCGCTAGTGCCATGAGTCGTAATTACTTCGCACCTGGCAATTGCGGAATGGACATTGTCGGCAACACGTCCTGTTTGATCTCACGCACTTTTATTGCGGGAATCACCAGCGGATACTGCGCATCCGGATAGCACTGGCTATAGATGCGTTCGACTTCGCGATAGAGCTTATCGCCATCGAGTGAAGCGAAGTCAGCGATCTCATAGCACTTCTTGCCATCGACGGAGATTTCAAAAGATTGCGCAGGCATCTCCGCTTCCTGTTCTTCATGATTGCCGGGTGTGCTAGGGCGTCGATCTAAATAATATGTCTCGACATAGATTGTGCTGGGTTTGATGCCGACTGCTTTGTCGATAAGATAGCTAATTTCCCGCGGCATCATCATGTCGTTCGCTACAACCAGTTTGATATGCATCTTTGCATCGGGGTTGCCGCAGACTTCCGGTTTCCACTCCCGTGCGCTGGTCTGCGCGGCATTGCGTTCGCGCAGTTCAGCAGCAGCATGCTGTTTTGCGACTAGCGCCCAGACGCCGCCGACGACGATTGCGAGCACAATCACACACAATCCGATGCGCGTCACAATACGCCCGCGATGCGCGGCATCCGCACGCCGCACTCGGAGTTCTGCTTCATGCCGAGTGCGTGCTTCCTCTGATGTATTCGTGCTGCCGAAGATACTTTCAGATGTGCGGTGTGCCTTCATGATGCGTATTGTGATTTATTGCTGTCGGTTGAATTTTTCCAGATCGCGCTGACGGATTTCAGTGCGGCGGATTTTGCCCGAGCTAGTCTTCGGCAATGCATCCACGAATTCGATGATGCGCGGATACTTGTATGGCGCAGTCACGTGCTTGACGTGATTCTGCAATTCCTTGATCAGCTCCGGCGAAGGCGTATACTGACCGCTCTTCACCAGGACAATTGTCGCTTTGACCGCTTCACCGCGCACCGGGTCGGGATATGCAGTGACTGCGCATTCGAGGACTGCGGGGTGTTCCATCAGCGCGGATTCGACTTCGAAGGGACCGATGCGATAGCCGCTGGACTTAATCACATCGTCGGCGCGGCCATTGAACCAGATGTATCCGTCTTCATCGCGCCATGCAGTGTCGCCAGTGAAGTAATCATCATCCGGCCACACAGCTTCCATTGCTTCCGGAGCATTAATATATCCGCGCAACAAGCCGACGGGGCGCTGACTCTTCGCATGGCGGATGACAATTTTGCCGACGATACCATCTTCGCATGGCTTGCCATCTTCATCGAGGATGTCGATGTCGAAGATGGGCGAGAACTTCCCGGTGGAGCCCGGCTTAATCGGGAACCATGGGAAATTGGCAATCAGCACACTGGTTTCGGACTGACCGAACCCCTCGACGAGCGGCAAGCCGGTCTGACGCAGCCACTGGTTATAGACTTCGGGATTGAGCGGCTCGCCTGCAATCGAGCACTGCTTGATTGACGAGAAGTCGTATTTGCTCAAATCCTCCTTGATCAAGTAGCGGTAAATCG